>JBIOVW010000904.1:0-4088 GCA_044867945.1 Nakamurella sp.
CTGTTGGCAAACCCGCTCTTTGCTCACGCTCCCCTCGTCACCACCGGGCTTGTCGTGGTCCACGAAGACGTGGATCGCCGCAACAATTGCACGGCTGTCCGGTTTAGGTTCAGGTCCATTGCAGCACCAGTTGGTTTGGACTTTGCGGTGGGTGTGGTTCGGGGTGGAGCAGCTGGTCGAGGGGTCTGCGGTGCATGAGGTTGAGGCGGATCAGCTGGGCGAAGGTGCTGGGGCTGGGAACGGCGCTTTGGGCGGCGAAGGCGAGGCGCAGCAGGAGGAAAGCGATCAGGGCTGTGGCGATCTGGATGCGCACGGCGTTCTCGCTGGTCCCGAGGAAGTGGGAAAGCTTGAGCTTCTGCTTGACCCAGCGGAAGAACAGCTCGATGCCCCAGCGGCGTTTGTAGAGGTCGGCGATCTCCTCGGCGCTGGCATCGAGATCGTTGGAGAGGACGCGCAACACGGCGCCGGTCTGGATTCTGACGCGGATCTCGCGCACCGGCTTGGAGAACGGGTTGGTGCGGCTCGCCGCTTGGCGGGCGGGCAGATGGCCGATGCGATCGGACAGGATCGGTCCCTCCGCGGCCACCGGCAGCTCGGCGGCGCCGCTGAGCGGGGTGGTTCTCTTGAAGCGGGTGACGATCCGGCAGCCGGCGGCATCGAGCTTCGCCCACCAGGCGTAGTCGTAGTCACCGAGATCGAAGACGTAGGTGGCGCCCGGTTCGATCGGCATCGCCTGGGCGGCGGTGATGTCGTTGACCTTGGCGGCGCTGATGGCAGCATCGATCGGCTGCTCGGCGCCGGCGTCGTAGATCACGTGCAGCTTGGCGCCGCAGGCCCTCGCCGAGAACCGGGCCCACTGGCTTGCCGCCGTCAGCCGCATGCCGGTGGCATCGATCAGGTAGGTGCTCTCGGCCACAGCCCGGCGCAGGCCGCGATGGGCATAGCCGATCAGCCTTGCAAGCAGCGCCGCAAAGATCTCGGCCGGCCGCCTGGCGTTGGCATCGGCCAGCGTCGAGCGCCGCGGTGGGGTCGCCCCCAGGTGATAGAGCCGCGGGGCCTGGCTGGCGAGCTCGGCCTCGATCTCGCGCAGGCTCGCGGCCCCGGACAGCTGACCATAGAGAAGCGCCAGGAAATGGCTCTTTGTCGTCAGCCGCCGCACCCGCACATCGCCGCCAGCCGCCGCTACCAGCCGATCGAACTCAGGCCACGGCATGTGCTTCAGCAGGCCATGAAAAGCAGTATTCTGATGCCGCACGGTGTTGCCTCCTGGTTCGCGTCCGCGAACGTCTCCAGCGTCCGAACGCGAGTAGAATCAACACCGTGCACCCCGTCCAGCAAAACCCGAACCGGACAGCCGTGCACTTGTTGCGGCCATCAACGGCTTCTGCTGCCGTACGACGCACCGCGCCGTCGTCGCGATCGCAAGCGAAGCGAAGCGGGTGGCGATCCAGGGGAGCAAAGGCCGGATTGCCACGTCGGCTTCGCCTCAGCACAATGAGTCGTTGCGCCTTAGCCTTACCGGCGCGGAATGTACAGGTCGGTGATCGTGCCTTCGTAGGCTTCCGCCGCCATGCCGAGGGTCTCCGACAGCGTCGGGTGAGGGTGGATGGTAAGCCCGATGTCCTGCGCGTCGCAGCCGGTCTCGATGGCCAGGCCCACCTCGGCGATCAGGTCGCCGGCGTTCGGGCCGACGATACCACCGCCAATGACCCGGTCGGTCTTCTTGTCGAAGAGCAGCTTGGTCAGCCCCTCGTCGCGGCCAAGCGCCAGGGAGCGTCCGCTCGCGGCCCAGGGGAAGACGCCCTTGCCGTAATCGAGCTTCTGCTGCTTCGCCTCGTCCTCGGTGACGCCGACCCAGGCGACCTCGGGGTCGGTGTAGGCCACCGAGGGGATGACGGTGGCGTCGAAGTAGCTGGTGTGCCCGGCGCAGTTCTCCGCGGCGACCTTGCCCTCGTGGGTCGCCTTGTGGGCGAGCATGGGTTGGCCGACGACGTCGCCGATGGCGAAGATGTGGGCGACGTTGGTGACCTTGGTGCCCAGCCAGATCGCCTCGTACTCCTTGCTGATCTTCTTGGTGAGCGGGGTGACCAGGTCCTTGTCGGCGCCGGGGATGAGCTGGTCCATCAGCTCGACCACCGAGATCTTGGTGCCGAGCTCGGAGTAGACGGTGGCCATCTCCAGGCCGATGATCCCGCCGCCGAGCACGAGGAGGCGTTCGGGGATGTCGGTGAGGTCCAGGGCGCCGGTGGAGTCGATGACCCGGGGGTCGTCGTGCGGGATGAAGGGCAGGGTGACCGGTTCGGAGCCGGCGGCGATGATCGCGGCGTCGAAGGACACGGTGGTGGTGGTCCCGTCGGGGGCGGCGACGGTGACCATGTTCGGTGAGGTGAAGGTGCCGGTGCCGACCAGGGTCTGGACCTTGCGCTGCTTCGCCAGGCCGGTCAGGCCGCCGGTCAGGCGGGTGACCACGCTGTCTTTCCAGCCGCGCAGGGCGTCCAGGTCGATCGTGGGGGCGGCGAAGGACAGCCCGGCGTGGCTCATCTCCTTGGTCTCGGCGATCACCTTGGCCGCGTGCAGCAGGGCTTTGGAGGGGATGCAGCCCACGTTGAGGCAGACCCCGCCCAGCGGGCCGCGGGAGTCGATCATGACGACCTGTTTGCCGAGGTCGGCGGCCCGGAACGCGGCGGTGTAGCCGCCCGGGCCGGCGCCGAGTACCAGCACCTCGGCGTGCACGTCGCCCTTGGTGCCGGTGAACGGCGCGGGTGCGCCGGCCGGTGCGGCGACCTGGTCGTGGCCGGACGGCGGTGCGGCCGACGACCCGTACCCCGCCGGCGCCGTGAGCTCCTCCTTCGGGCCGGCACCGTTCCCCGACGTCCCCGACGGTGCTCCGCCACCGGCAGCGGTGGCGGCGGGTTCGCTGGTCACGGATTCCTTCGGCGCGCCGCCGGCCCCGCCCGCGACCTCGACGATGCCGATCACCGTGCCCTGCGACACCGTGTCGCCGACGGCCACCGCCAACGACGTGATCGTCCCGGCCACCGGCGACGGGACGTCCAGCGTCGCCTTGTCGCTCTCCAGGGTCAGCAACGGGTCCTCGGCCGCCACCGTGTCGCCGGCGGCAACGAGGATCTCGATGATCGGGACGTCGGTGAAGTCGCCGATGTCCGGGACGCGGATCTCCTGCGCGGCCATGCCGCACTCCTTCCTGGGAACGGGGGGGTGACGGGCGGCCGGTCAGAGCAGCAGGCGCCGGTCGTCCTCGAGCAGGTAGCACAGGTGTCGGGTGAAGCGGGCGGCCAGCGCGCCGTCGATGACCCGGTGGTCGTACGACACCGACAGCGGCAGCATGTTGCGCGGGACGAACTTCTTGCCGTTCCACACCGGCTTCATCGCCGAGCGCACCACGCCGAGGATCGCGACCTCGGGGGCGTTCACGATCGGGGTGAAGCTGGTGCCGCCGATCCCGCCGAGGCTGGAGATCGTGAAGGTGCCGCCCTGCATGTCGCCCGGGCCGAGCTTGCCGTCGCGGGCCTTGGCGGACACCTCCATGAACTCCCGTGACAGGTCGACGATGCCCTTGCGGTCGGCGTCCTTGACGACGGGGACGACCAGGCCGCCCGGGGTGTCGACCGCGATCCCGATGTTGTAGTAGTCCTTGAGGAAGATCGCGTCCTTCTCGGGCGTCAGGCTCGAGTTGAACTCGGGGTGCTTCTTCAGCGCGGCGACCACCGCCTTGACCAGGAACGCCAGCAGCGTGACCCGGTAGGGGTTGCGGTCGCCCTTCGCCGCGGTGTCGAGCTCCTTGCGGTAGGCGTCGAGGGCGGTGATGTCCGCCTCGTCGTTGTGCGTGACGTGCGGGACGTTGAGCCACGACCGGTGCAGGAACGGGCCCGACACCTTCTTGATCCGCGGCAGGTCCTGGCGCTGCACCGGGCCGAACTTGGAGAAGTCCTGCGCGGGGACCTCCGGGATGCCCGAGCCCTGGGCGGCGGCCGGCGCCGCGGCCGCGGGCTGTGCGGGACCCTTCAGGAACGACAGCAGGTCGTCCTTGGTGATCCGCCCCTTCGGCCCCGACGCGGAGATCTGGG
>JBIOVW010000905.1:0-3359 GCA_044867945.1 Nakamurella sp.
GCAGTGCCGGTCCGTAGGAGCGCCCGTCGTGGCGCACGTCGATGTGCTCGAGGTTGAACGGGGAGAACACCAGCTCGACCTTGCGGCCGACCAGGACGGGTTCGACCTGGTAGGTGTTGCCGTGCAGCGACACCGTCGCGGTCTTGGTGACGGTGCGCCACTGCGACCACAGGAACGCCTCGGTCAACGCCTGCGCCGAGGCCATCGCCGGGCCGTGCCCGACGGCCTGCCAGCCGTCGTCCCACCGGGCCAGGGGTGTCTGGCCGGTCTCGGAGTGCACCCGGTGGTGGTAGACCGACTCGACCCACGCGGTGAACAGCGCGTTGAGCTCGAGCAGCGCCGCGGCCGGGGAGAGTCCTCGCTCGGCCAGCTGTTCGGTGGTGGTGTCGGCGACCTCGACGAGGAACTGCTCGCGCACGCCACGAAACCACCGCTCGATCTTGCCGCGGCCCTGCGGGCGGTGCGGGGTGGAGTGGATCAGCCGGATGCCGAGCTTGCCGCAGGCCCGCAGCAGCCAGGAATCGACGTAGGCGCTGCCGTTGTCGACGTAGACACTGGCCGGGACACCCCGCGCGGCCAGCGCGGGCTGCAGCGCGGCGGCCAGGCGCACGGTGTCCTCGGCGAACCCGAACCGGTACCCGACGGCCAACCTGCTGTGATCGTCGAGGAAGGCGAACATTCTGTGGAATCAGATTTGCCCGATTTAATCCGGTTTGCGCTGGTTGACGGCGACGATCGGGAGCTGGGTGGCGGATGGCGGGATGCCGATCTGGCGCGGGGTGGGGCCAGCCGGGGTGGGAACGTCGGTGAGTCGGCCGAGGAGGGCGTCGAGGGCGGCGTGTCCATCCTCGACCGCGGCGCGTTCGTTGTCGGTGAGCGGGATGGAGGCGATCATGCGCTGCAGGTTGTCCTTGGCCTCGAGCAGTTGGGCCTTGGTCGAGCCCTTCGGGATGTAGAAGTCACAGCGGGCGCAGGCCATCCGGTGCGGGCACTGTTCGAAGAAGCTGTAGGTGCACCAGCCGTGACCCAGGTCGTAGTGCTGCCAGGGCTCGCCGGTGGCCGCGGCGCCGGAGGCGACGGCGTCGCGGTCGAGGAGCACCTCGATGGCCCGCAGGTTGCGGGCGAAGTAGCCGGCGTCGGTGTAGGCCCTGGTCAGCGTGTTCGGGGTGATCTTGGCGTAGTGCTGGGTGGTGTGCGGGGTGCGGTGCCCGAGCCAGGCCTGCAGCTCGAACAGGGTCATTGGCTCCTTGGCGTTGTAGAGCTGGCTGGCGATGGTCGACCGGGCGCGGTGGCTGGTGATGTTGCCGCGGACGTCGGCGGCCGGGACGCCGGCCTTGACGCACAACGCTGGGATGATCGTGCGGTTGATGTAGTACTTCGCAACCGGCTGCGCGCGCACGGAGAACAGCAGGTCGACCTGCTCGCCGGTCTTGCGGTCAAGCCGGGTGGGTTGCGCGGGGCGCAGGGCCTGCCAGGCGTCGATGGCCTGGCCCAGCAGCGGGTCGACCGGCTTGGTGAACGCGGTCCCGGTCTTGTGGACCGGCACGTCGAGCAGGCAGACCGCATCGTCGGCCAGGACGTCGGGGGCGTCGCCGGGGATCGGGACGCCGTCGCGCTGCCAGCGGATGGCCCCAACCCGCAGCCGGGCGATCTCGTCGCTGCGCAGCCCGGAGAACAGCCAGGTCAGCGTGATCGCCCGGATCAGCTGCATCGGGTAGTAGGTGCCTGCGGAGGTGCCGGGCAAGTCGGCGTCGGTCAGGTTCAGCCCGGCCCACAGCAGCTTCGCCCACACCTCGTCAGCGATCACTCGGGGGTTGGTGCCGATCAGTGCTGCGACGCTGCGCGGCACGACCAGCGCGCGGGACGGGTCGAACCGGCGGGGGAACCACTCCCATTCCTGGCCGTCGCGGAAGAACGTGCGGGTGGCCATGAGGATGTGCGCCTTGGTGCGCGGGGAGATCGGGGCGCCGGCGCGGGCCCCGAGACCGTCGTGGCGCTGGACGTAGTCACCGACCCGCATCCGGTCCACCGCGGCGACCCAGGCGGCGCAGGTCTGGCGGGTCCACTGCCCCGGCTCGGTGATCTCCGGGTGCTCGGCGGCCAGCCACCGTCCGGCCTTGGCGAGGATGCTGCGGATGATGGCGCGCACCTTCGGGCTGAGCGTCGAGGTGGCGTACCAGCGTTCGATCCACCCGGTCCAGGCCGGGTCCGCGCCGGTGATCTGCGGTGCGGCGGTGACGCCGCTGCGCACCGGGGGTTCGCAGTGGCCAAGGGCGGCGATCGCGCGCTGCAGCGCATAGAGCGGTCGTCCGTGCCCGGCGGCGGCCGGGTGCGCCCGGATCCGCGCAAACGCCTCGGTGGTCAGCTCTTCCAGCCGGGGACTGCGGTTGATCAGCAGCGCCTGGCTGACCACGCCGGGCCACTGGCGCTCGGTGTGCGTGGCGCGGTAACCCCACCGGTCGAGGATCTCGCCGACCCGGTGCAGCGCCTCCTCGACCGCAGCGGCACCGAAGATCAGGTGGGCCAGGTGCACTCGGTTGAACAGGCCCACGTGCTGGAAGTCGCAGAACCCGCCGAGCTGCCAGGCCAGCGCGATCAGGAACGGACGCACCGCACGCTCGGTCGGAGTCGTCTGGGCCGCACGGAACTCCGCGGCGCTGGCCCCGACCAGCCGCGCCCACTCCCAACCGGTCCAGACCCAGTAGGACCGGTCGGTCCGCGCGCAGTGCGCCAGGATCAGCCCGGCGGCGTCGCGGCCGGCGCGGCGCAGGTCGGGATTGTCGTCGTAGTGCAGCGCCGCCCGCGCCGCGTCCAGCGGCTGGACCAGCCGGGCGAGCGCGAGCCACTGCACGCCGTCGTCATGCCGCTGCGTCCCGCGCGCGTGGCTGCGGCGCAGGCCGGTAACAACCGAGCTTGTTCAGCGCTTGTGTCTCGGCCTCGGTCAGCTCGCCGTGCCGGTCGTAGCCGCAGACCCCGGCGCCAGCCGCCCCGGCCGGTGGCGTTGTGCCCGCCGGGCCCTCCACAGCCCGCAGCACGGCGCTCACTGGGGCTCGCTCGACATCACACCCGCAGCGGCGGCGTCGGGCTGCTCGGTGAGCATGCCGACGCGCCACTGGTGGATCTGCGCCATCCCGCGGCTGAGCTTGTCCGACAGGTCCCGGCCGGACAGATGGATGTAGCGCATCGTGGAGTCGACGTTGGCGTGCCCGGCGAAGGTCGCGATCGCATGCAGCTCCCAGCCCGAGCGGGCCAGGTCGGTCAGACACAGGTGCCGCATCGTGTGCGTGGAGAACCGGGGCACCTCGGCGGCCACCGCGATCCGGCGGACCACCTTCGACCAGGTCCACAAGGTCAGCGGC
>JBIOVW010000906.1:0-2529 GCA_044867945.1 Nakamurella sp.
CCAGCACGAGCATCGTCCCGGTCACCCTGGCGCAGGTCGTGCTCGCGCTGCTGGTCGTCATTGCCGGGATCCACGTCTCCCGACTGTTGCACGACGCCGTCCCCTCGACGATCCGTACCGGCGTCGCCTCCGGGGTCGGGGCGCTCAGCTGGATCGTCTTCCTGCCGGTCGCGCTCGCGTTCGGCCTGGTCAGCTCCGGGCACGGAGTGCACACCGCGGGCTGGCTGCTCACCTTTGTCAGCGGCATGGCCGGCGCGCTGCTCTTCGGACTCTCGCTGCGCCGGAGCGACCCTCCCCCCAAGCCGCGCCCGGTACCAGAACCGGCCGACCCACCCTGTGCCAATTGATCCGATCCGACCGAACGGAGCACGACCATGGAATCCTCATCGACATCGCCACGGCCGCAGGGCCTGCCGCCGGGCACCACCGAGGCGCAGCGGCGGCGTGCGCGATGCCAGGGTGGCGTGCCGGGCCTCGCCCGAACGGTTCAGCTGCCGCAGGTCGACCGGACCCACAGGTCCGATCAGCCCGGTGTGATCGACCCGGCGACGGCCTACAGCGGGTTCGCCGTGGACGATCTGGCCGCGGCGGCGGCCTTCTATCGCCAGACGCTCGGGTTGACCGTGACCGACGAGCACGGGCTGCTGGACCTCACGATCGGCCCCGGCGCGCGGGTGCTGGTCTACCCCAAACCGGATCACGTGCCGGCGGCGCACACCGTGCTGAACTTCCCGGTCGATGACATCGACGCCGCCGTGGACGCTCTGGCCGCGCGGGGTGTCCGGCTTCTGAGGTTCGACACCGTCGCGGCGGACGACAAGGGCATCTCCCGTGGCGCCGGGCCCCACATCGCCTGGTTCACCGATCCGGCCGGCAATGTGCTGTCGGTGCTGCAGGAGACCCCACCGGGGACAATGCCTGGCTGAGTCGGCGACCCGCTCATGGCCGGCGCGAGCGCCCGGCGCCGGTCGCATCCACGGGGTCGAGGACCGCCGGCGGGTCGTAGGCCCGGAGGGTGGCCTCGTGCGGGTAGCGCATCTCGACGGACTCGCGGTCGAAGACCATGGTCTGCAACCCGTCCGGGGTCAGGGGCGTCCAGCCGGGGTCTCCGATGTGGGCGAAGCCGGCCCAAGCCGTGTTCTGCGCCCGACACCGGCAGTCTGCTCCATTCAGCCCGACGAATCGCCTGCTGGGTCAGGCCTGCGCCACCTGTTCGAAGAGTTCGACGGATTCGATCTGCCAAGCCTCCCGGGGCGGTGCCGAGCGTGGTCCGATCGCGGCGGCGGCCGCCGCATCGGCGGAGGCGAAGGTCACCACTCCCATTCCGGTGGCGCCGTTCTCGCTGCACAGCCATCGTCCGGTGACGAACCCGGGCCGCGACCTCGCCCAGTCGACCACGTCCTCGCGCAGGTGCCGTTCCACCTCCTCCAGCCGCGTGGGGTCCAGCGTCATGGTGACGATCATCGTGTGCATTGCGGTCTCCCTCGTCCTGAGTGCCTGTTGCCGACGGTAGGCAGGACCCGTCCGCCGTCGGTATCCCATGTTCTTGGAATCGGTTCCGGCCGTCACCGTGCGTACGCTGTGGTCCATGTCGCGACCGGGCGTCGTCGGCCACTCGCAGTGGCAGCAGGCGCGGCAACGGATCGAGCGGATCGCCGAGGCCGGCGGGGACGATCGGTCGATGCGGATGGCCGTGCTCGACCAGATCCGTCGGGTGGTCCCCTTCGACGCCCACGTCTGGGTGACCACCGACCCGCTGACCGCGGTGGGCGCATCGCCGCTGGCCGCGGTGCCGTCGCTGCGCGACCTGCCAGCACTGATCCGGCTCAAGTACCTGACGTCGGTGAACCGGTGGACCGCCCTTCCGGCGGACCGAGCGGTGACGCTGGTCGCCGCGACGAGCGGTGATCTGGGTCGCAGCCGGCTGTGGCGTGAACTGCTCGATGAATACGGGGTGCGGGACGTCGCGTCGGCAGTGTTCGGCGACCGGCACGGCTGTTGGGGGTTCCTGGACCTGTGGCGCAGCGGGTCAGGCGACATCCCGTTCTCCGCGCCGGAGGTGCAGTTCCTCTCGGGCGTCCTGCCTTCGTTGACCCGGGCCCTGCGGTTGAGCGCGGCCACCACGTTCACCGTCCCGGTCACGTCGGCGACGCCGGAAGGGCCGGCGGTGCTGCTGCTGACCGACACCCTGGAACCGGGTGCGCGCACCCCGCGGACCGACGCCCGGCTCCGCGCCTTGTTGCCGACGCCGCCGGGACAATCCCCGGTGCCGGCCGTCGCGTTGAACGTTGCCGCTCAGCTGCTGGCGGTGGAATCGGGCGTCGATGGGCATGAGCCGGCGGCCCGGTTGCACGAAGGGGCCGGGCGGTGGGTCGAGGTGCGGGCGGCCCGGCTGGACCCCAACCCGGATCCCGGCGCCACGATCGCCGTGACGATCGAGCGCACGACATCGGCGCGACGGCTCGAGATCTACTGCCGGGCAGTTGGTCTGACCGCCCGGGAGAGCGAGCTGGTCGAGCATCTGGTGTC
>JBIOVW010000907.1:0-4648 GCA_044867945.1 Nakamurella sp.
CGCGTTCTGTCCGGCATGGCCCCCACATCCACCTCAGCAGTGAAAGAAAGCTGCCCAGGTGGATCTCGCCGGGCCCCGCCTTGCGCCGGCCGAGCCGTCGAAGCCGTTTCAAGCTGAGGGGACGGACCCGCCAGGGGCCTACCCGTTCGTTCAAAAGCTCGGTTCAGCGCCGGGCTTGTCCGGTCCGGTGGTTGTTTGATCAGCGCGGCCGGCGGCACACGGCGGGCGCGACCGGCGCACACGGCGCGCGCGACCGGCTCAGCGCAGGCCGAACCGGCCCGACGCGGGATCGAAGGCCACCGCTGCGGTGTCGAACGCCGCGCCGATCGCCCCGCCGGCCGCCAGGTCCTGCACCGGCCCGCTGGTCACCAGCGGACCGGGGCCGATCAGCCAGCCGTCCTGGCCCAGCTGCACCGCCGCCTCGACGTCGTGGGTGGAGGCGACAACGGGGATGCCGCGTGCGGCGGCGATCCTGCGCAGCACGGCCAGCAGTTCGATCCGCGCCGGCGCGTCGAGGAACGCCGACGGCTCGTCCAGCAGCAGCAGCGATGGCGACTGGGCCAGCGCCCTGGCGATCATGATCCGTTGCCGCTGGCCGTCCGACATCCGGGCGAGCAGCACGTCGGCCAGGTGCTCTGCGTGGACCGCGGCGAACGCCTCGGCCACGGCCCGTCGATCGTCGGCGGTGAACGACCCGGCCCATGCCCGGTGCGGGAACCGGCCGAGCGCGACCACGTCTGCGCCGCGGAGCAGACCGGGGTCGAACCGTTCGGTCAGCACCACCGCCAGCCGGGCCGCCCGGGTGCGCGGGTCGAGGTGATGCAGCGTTTCGCCGGCCAGGGTGACGGTACCGCCGAGCGGGTGCTGCAGACCGGCGATCGACCGGATCAGCGTCGACTTGCCGGCCCCGTTCGGCCCCAGCAGCACCGTCACCCGGCCGGCCACCGCCCGTACCGACACGTCGTCCAGCACCACCCGGTCGGTCCGGACGAATCCGCGGCGCGCCGGGTAGCCGACCGTCAGGCCGTCCACCACGAGGTCGCGTTTCACGAGGCCGCCCCGGCCGCCAGGGTCCGGCTGCGCAGCAGCGCGCCGATCACCACGGGCGCGCCGACCGCCGCGGTCACCACGTTCAGCGGCAGCACCCCGTCCGATCCGGGCAGTTGCGCGACGACCGCGCACAGCTGCAAGACCACGGCGCCCATCAGTGCGGACGCCGGCACCAGCCACCGGTGGTCGGCCCGGCCGGCCGTCAACCGGGCCAGGTGCGGCACCGCGATGCCGACGAACGCGATCGGCCCGCAGAACGCCGTCACCGCCCCGGCCAGCACCGCGGTCGCGACGATCCCCGCCGTCCGGACCCGACCGACCGCCACCCCCATCGACGCCGCGTACGACTCGCCCAGCAGCATCGCGTTCAGCGACGGCGCGATCCAGGCCGCGAGGCCCACCCCGAGCAGCACCGCCGGCGCGAGGAACGCCAGGTCCGGCCAGGTGGTGCCGCTGACCGAGCCGAGTCCCCAGAGCACGTACTTCTGGATCCGGTCGGGATCGGCGAACACCAGCAGCAGCGACACCAGGGCGGTGGTAGCCGATCCGATCATCACGCCGATCAGCAGCAGCGCCACCACCGACCGCACCCAGCGGCCGAGCAGCAACACCAGCAGCAGCACGGCGAGTGCGCCCAGCGCGGCGGCGGTGACCAGCCCGGCCCGGCCCGTCAGGCCGAGTCCGGCGACGAACCCGCCCGCGAGTGTGCCGCCGCCGAGCACGGCGACCGCCACACCCAGGCTGGCCCCGGACGACACCCCGAGGATGAACGGGTCGGCCAGGGGATTCGCGAACAGGGTCTGCATCAGCAAGCCGGCGACCGCCAGCCCGGCCCCGGCCAGGATCGCGGTCAGCGCGCGGGGCAGCCGCACCTGCTGCAGCAGGACCGCGGCGGTCGGGTCGACCGCGCCGCCGGTGAAGTACCGCAGGGTCGTCGACGGCGGAATCGGCACCGAACCGACCCCCACCGCGAGCACGGCCGACGCCAGCGTCAGCACCGCCAGGATGCCGAGCACCAGCGCCGGCCGGGACCGCACCGTCAGCTCAGTTGCAGGTAGAAGGAGAACTCGTGGTCGGGCGCCTGCTCGGTGTGCAGGATCGCGACGAGGTCGCCGAGCACCAGGTCGGGCCGGGCGACGCCGAGCTCGTAGAAGTTGTTGCCGCCGTCGGGGGTGACGTCCTTGGCCGCGTTCCACACGTTGCCGGACTGGAAGGCGGCGAACTCGGCCAGCCGCGGCTCCTCGGCAAGCGCCTCGGCCTTGGTCGTCCAGGTGGTGCTGGCCAGCCAGGCCGGCGCAGTGCCGGCCTTGGCCAGCACTGTCTCCAGGTCGGTGGGTATGGATCCGCTGCTGGGGTCGTCGGCCCAGGCGGTGGTGCCGCCCGCGTCCTTGATCAGCCAGGTGGTGTACGACTCACCGCCCGGGACGTACCAGGTGCCCTGGAACGGCTGACCGGGCACCACCTGGACGGCCTCGGCGTTCTGCACGGAGGCCGCGATCTCCTGGTAGCTCCGCTCGACCGTGTCGAAGAACTCGGCCGCGTGCTCCTCGGTGCCGGTCAGCGCGGCGAAGTACTTGATGTACTCGGCCCGGCCCAGCGGGTCGTTCTCCAGCCAGTCGGCGTTGGCCAGCACGGGGATCCCGGCCGCCTTGATGACGGCGTAGGCGGGGTCGTCGGTGCCGGCCGTGATCAACGCCTGCGGTTTGCCGGCGATGACGGCCTCCGCGTCGACGGTGCCGGTCGCGGAGAACTCCACGACGTCGGGTTCGGCGACCCGGTCCTGCGCCTGCTTCTCGGAGATGAAGCCCATGGTGCCGACGCCGGTCAGCGCGTCCAGCTGGTCGAGCTCGACCAGGAACGGCAGGTGGGTGGTCGAGCCGGAGTACAGCGACGTCACCGGGGTGGTGACGACCTGGGCGCCGACCAGGTCGCCGGTCAGCTCCGGGGTCGGCGCACCGCACTTGACCAGCACGTACGACTCGGGGGAGCCGCCCTGGGTGGGCTCCGGCACGGTCAGCACCTGGTACGAGTCGTGGTAGGAGATGCCGAAGTTCTTGGCGTGGGTGATCTCCGACTTGACCGGGAAGTAGTCGGTGCCGCTTTGGTAATCGGTGATGCACCCGTCGGCGCTTGCTGAGGCACTCGGTGTGTTTGTCGCCGGAGTCGTGGACGAGCAGCCGGCGAGCAGCGCGACGGCGGAAAGGGCGGCGCCGGCAGCCCACCGGCGGGCTGGGTCTTTGATCATGGTGTGGCTCCTCGACCGTACCGGTGACGCGGGGCGGGTTCGGAGCCAGCGGGTCGGGCTCGACGCGGGTCGGTCCCGATCGCACGCGACCGTCCCTCGCGGTCCCGAACGGAGCGGACCGGCGGCCCGCTCACCGATGGCAGGTCTTCGGACTCTCGGGCGTGGTTCCCACGTCAGGCGTGGGGGTGCCTACTGGCCATCGCTTCCCGGGCTGGTGCCCAGTGCTGGACCCCGTCCGTGGGCGGGGTGATGGCGGTCGTTCCCGATCACCGCTGCGGGGCAGTCCCGGATTCGCACCGGGTTCCCTGTTGTCCCGCCGGCCGGTGAGGTGACTCGGGTCGGCGGACCATCAGCGACGCAAAGGGTACTCCCCGGCTCAGCTCGCCCTCCGCCACCTGAGGACCGCGCTGAACAACCGGGCTCCTCCGTCGACGGATTGGTTGCGCAGGGCCTCCAGTGCCAGATGGCAGGCTCGCCAGCTCGGCCGACTAGCGTGCTCGACATGAGCGACAACCCCGTCCTGGACACCACGATCGTCGAGCCCGCGCTGACATCCGGCGAGGTCGAGATGCTCTTCTTCGCGCTCGACCGGTCGCGTGCGCAGTTCGCCTGGAAGTGCGGCGGCCTGGACGCGGCGGCTTTGCACCGGGCACATCCACCATCGGCGATGACGCTGGCCGGGTTGGTCAAACACATGGCGATGGTGGAGGACTGGTACACCACAAGGCTGACCGCGGAACGGATGCCGGAGCCGTGGCGGGCGGTCGACTGGGACACCGATCCCGACTGGCCGTGGCACTCGGCGGCCGACGACTCACCCGAGGAGCTGTATGCGCTCTGGCGCCGGGCGGTCGAGCGCTCACGTACCTCCGTCGGCGCCCTCATCGCCGACGGCGGCCTGGACCAGCTCGCCAAACTGCACATCGGCACGGACGAGGAACCGAGCGCGCGGCGCCTGCTGGTCGACCTGCACGACGAATACGCCCGGCACGTCGGTCACGCCGACCTGTTCCGGGAGACGATCGACGGTCTCGTCGGCGAGGATCCGCCCCAGGATCGGCCCTGACCGGCCCTGACCGGCCCCCGGTGGCACCCAAGCCGGCCGCCGAGCCGAATCCGAGCCGGCCGCCGAGCCGCATCCACTTGCCACTTTCGGACCTGATTCGGCAGAAAACAGGGCCGAATGTGGCAAATCGATCGGCGCGCGGCGGCTCGGTGCACACTTTCGACCAGCTTCAGCTCGATGTCGCTGCTGACGGACTACCAGGCGATGAGGGGCGGTCGTCCGAAGCGAGTGGACCCCTCGACGACCGATGCGGCGAGCATGTCTCCTTGTCCTTCGGCGGCTGCCGG
>JBIOVW010000908.1:0-6945 GCA_044867945.1 Nakamurella sp.
GTGCGTGGCTACTACCTTCAATCATGGTAAAGCGACGGGCGCGGCCTGGTCAGTGTGCCTTCGGACCATGACTGCGGGGCGGTCTGTGTGTGAGGGCCACTGAAACCGCGGGATGTATCCACTACCCGCATTGACCCATCCACCTTCAAGAGACGGGTGAACGCCCGGTCCCGAGGAGGCTCGTCATGTTGCTGTCCGACGGTTCGTCGGCACTGGCGGAGCTGGGCAAGCTGCTGGGGAAGCCCGCATGCTCCGACCTGGACGTGAGCGAACAGGGGCCGGAAGGTGATACCCGCCCGGTCTACGACGATCCCAAGAAGTACTCGGGGGTGCAGCTCACATCGGTGGACGACCGGTCCATCTGGAAGGTCCGCCCGCAGGACGGCGCCGCACGCTCCAACCGTCCGCTGCGCGATGACGCCGCGTACCGGCTCCCGCACCGGGACCTGCTCAAGCGGCCTCCGGCCGAGCTCACCGAACTGATCGCGGCGGGCGAACCCCAGGAGGTCATCGATGCCTACGTCCGCCGCAGCGCGGACCTGACGATGAAGGGCGGTATCACATCCGGGGTGATCTACCCGCTCGCCGTCTGCGAGATCGCCCGGGATTTTCGCCTGCGCAACATCGGCGGCGCTTCCGCAGGCGCCATCGCGGCCGCCGCCGCGGCTGCGGCCGAACGGGGTCGCCAATCCGATCCGGTCGATGCCAAGGAGCCGGTCCCGCAGGCCGGCGACCCAACTCGCGGCCACGTCCGGCGCGGGTTCGCCGGGTTGGCCGACCTCGTCGCGTTCCTGACCCAGATCGATGATTCCGACGATGCTCGCGACCAGTACCGGCTCGCGCAGCTTTTTCGGCCGACCAGGAAGGCCGCATCGCTCTTCCGGCTGCTCGTGGCGTTCATGCGCCGGCGGATCGGGGTGATTCCGGTGTTGCTGGCGAGCGCCTTCGGCTGGATGTCAAAGGTGGCGACGGCGCTGCTGCTGGCGGTGGCCTGCGCTCTGGCGGGCGCGGCCGCACGATCGGGCGGATGGTCCGGCGGCCGGGAAAGCCTCTGGTCCGAACCGTTCGGAGCGCTCGCCTGGGTGCTGGCGCCGATCGAAGGCCTGATCGGCATCGTCGGTCTCGGCCTCACCGTGGTGGGGTTGATCCTGCTCCCGGCGGCTGCCTGGAACCGTCGCCGGCCCCCGGTTGCCGAACTGGCCGAACCAGTGCCTCGACCCCAGCCGACCGACGGCCGCCGGCGGATCGGTGTGCGAGCGGGCATCCTGCTGCTCGGCGTTTCGCTGCTGGCCGTGGCGATCGGGCTATTCGGTGTCCACTGGTGGGTGCTGCTCGCGGTCGCGGCCTGGCTGCTGCTGGCCCAGATCATCGTCACCGGCATCAGCGTCGTCGCCTTCGCGTTGCGGGCCAAGGGCTCCGCCTTCGGTCTGATCGCGGGTGCATCGTCCTCCCGACGTCGTTCGTTCTGGGACCGGGCGGCCGGGGTCCCCAAGGACCGTGTCCTCCGCTCCCTCATGGACTGGTTGTCCCAGTCGTACAGCGAACTGGCCGGCATTCCCGGGCAGGTCCTGCGCTTCGGGCACCTGTGGGCCGCCGACTACCAACCGGATGAGAATCTTGCGTCGGACCGGAAGGCGTATGTCGAACCGGGTAGCCGTCTGGTCAACCTCGAGCTGATCACCACCGAGCTGGTGCACGGGCAGTCCTACAAGCTCCCGCTCCTGGCGCGCGAGGATTTCAAGCACGCCTACGGATTCGACCTCTACATCCGGATGAGCGACCTGGAGGGTGACGGGGATCCGCTGCTACCCGGGGACGTCATCAACGTCTTTCGAAACGGCAAGCGGCCGGACAATAAGGTTCATGACGTCGCGACAAACGAGGAAATCGACGACCTGCGACTGTTGCCCGAACCGGCCGATCTGCCGGTGATCTTCGCCGTCCGGCTGAGCCTGTCGTTCCCGGCCCTGTTCCGCGCGGTGCGGCTGTACCGGGTCCTCGACGAGCCCTTGCAGGTCCGCGACGACCTGGGTGGCCAGATCAGCGTGGACGGGAAACCCCGCACCTACCCGCAGTCGACGGAAGACGTGCTCTGGGCGGAGGAGCTGTGGTTCTCCGACGGTGGGATCACCTCGAACTTTCCCGCCCATCTGTTCGACTCACTCCTGCCCAGGTGGCCCACCTTCGGCATCAATCTGGATTCTTATCCGGCCGGCTTCGCGCACCAGGACGTCTGGCTCCCGCTGGACTGGCAGACCAGGGTGGCCTTCGGGCCACCGGTGCGGCGCGGCCTGGTCGGGTTCCTGCTCGCCATCGTGAACACCGCCCGAACCTGGCGGGACAACGCGCAGATGGTGATGCCGAGCTATCGTGGCCGGATCGCGTCCGTGCGCCAACGCAGCAGCGAGGGTGGCAGCAACCTGTTCATGAAGCGCGAGACCATCGCCGAACTCGCCGTGCGTGGTTCCTTCGCCGGCATGCGGCTGCGCCGCCGGTTCCGTGACGACGCCATGTGGGACCGGCATCTCTGGCTCCGGTTCCGAGGTGCCATGCACAACCTGCACGAGACCGGCGCGCGGGTCAACGGTGCGGCCGCGGTCGGGCTGTACGGGCGGTTGCGGACTCCGGACGCGGCCGCCGTGTTCGACCAACTTCCCGCCTCGGCGAAGGCCGACCCCGATCTGCCTGGGGAGAACGCATGGTTCAAGCCGGATGCGGACTACTTTGCCTCAACCGGCGAACTGCTGGGCGCCCTGCCCGGCGTGGCGCCGAACCCGAAGGACGTCATCCCGGTGCCCAAGCCGGAGCTCCGTCAGGTGCCGTTCGTCTGAGACGGAGGGGCCGTCAGCCGGTTCGGCAGGCCCCTTCGTAAGGGGTGCTCGGCGCCGAAGATGCGTTCCACCTGTTCCAGGGTGTCGGCGGCCAGGGTTTTGCCGGCCTCCCGGTCGTCCGCGGTACCGGATGCCAGCAGCCGGGCCACCGCGGCCGCGGTGATCAGCGTGATCGGATGATCCGGTCCGAGCAGCCGACGGGCCCGGTCCACCGCCGCCCGGTCGTCGGCTGTCGCTTCGGCCGCCACTGCCCCGGCCGCCACTGCCCCGGCCGACACTGCCCCGGCCGCCACTGCCCGGGCCGAGCTCAGCGCCGCCGTCGTGGTCAGCGCGACCACGTGGTCGGGGTCCAGGAAGCCGCCGGCCGCGAGGAGCAGCTCCGTGTCGGCGTGTTCGCCCCCGGCCGGACCGCCCTGCCAGAGTCGGGCCATGGCCAGCACCGACGCGGCGGCCAGGGTGATGAGGTGGCGCTCACCGAGGATGCGACGCGCCCGGGTGAGCGTGTCAAGGGCAACCGCGTGGGTTCGGTCGATGTCCGGGTCGGTGAGCAGACCGAGGGACACGTCGGCGCCGGCCAGCAACGTCGTCGGATGGTCGGGACCCAGCAGCGCGCGGGCCTTGTCGCGGGTCCGGGACGCCACCTCGACGGCATCCGGGTCGCCGGTCCAGACCAGGGCCAGTGCCAGGTAGCCGGTGAGCCGGAGCCCGTCCTGGTCGTCGGCGGGGAAGGCCCGGTCCAGCCGGTCGAGCGTGCTTCTGGCCAGGTTCCGGGCGCCGTCGGTATCGGTCAGCCAGGCCCGGGTGCAGGACAGGTAGGTGGCCAGCCGCAGGCTGAGCGGATCGTCCGGCCCGCGCGTGCGGACCGCCCGGGTCAGGCTGTCGGCGCACAGTGCGCCGGCCTCCCGGGCGGCGCCGTCCCACATCATGGCCAGCGTCAGATAGGCGGCCAGGGTCAGCGTGTCCGGGTGATCGGGTCCGAGCACCTTCCGCCACCGGCCGTGCACCGCGGCGGCGACGCCGCGGGCGGCATGCGTGTCGGTGATCATGTTGAAGTACGCGAGGCCGTCCATCACCAGGCGCCGTGCGGCCGGATTCGGGTCCGCGGCCGCGCCCACGGCGAACAGATGTGGCACCAGCGCGGCGTAGCCGGACCAGGTCGCCGGGTCGTTGGGGTCGCCGGGATGCGCGGCGGCCAGCATGTCGACGACGTCGGCGCGGACGCTCCTGCGCTCGTCCGGCGGCAGGTGGCTGCAGATCACCTCCTGGACCAGTCGGTGCAGCTGGAACCCGGTCGGCGTGCGGCGCAGCAGGGACAGGGCGGCTGCCGCACCGATCGCGTCGGTGAGCTCGAACGCGTCGGCCGTCCCCTGGCCGTCCGCGGCCGGGAGCCGGCCGGCGAACAGATCCCGGGGGATCGGATCGGGGCCGAGGAACGCGCTGTGGGTGAGCAGGCGCAGCGCCGCGGGGTGCGTGCCGCGCAGGCGGTGCAGCGAGATGTCCCACGCCGTGTCCACCCGGCCCTGGTAGCCCAGTACCTCACCGCGCGCCAGGAACGCCGAGCGTCGGGTGCTGAACCGACGCAGATAGTCGGCCGGGTCCATGCCGGATTGCTCGATGTGCGCGACCGCCTGCGCGACCGCCAGCGGCAGATCACCCAACTCGGCCGCGAGATCGTCGGCGACCAGGTCGTCGATGCCCGGCAGCCGCGACCGGAACAGGTCGATGGTATCCGCTCGATCGAGCACGTCGACCGGGATCCGGCTGCCCAGCTCGCCCCAACCGGGCGTCCGGGAGGTGATCAGGATGTGGCCGGGCCCGGACGGGCGGTATCCGGCGACATCGGCCGCCCGCTCGGCGTTGTCGAAGATCAGCAGCCAATCGGCGCGGCCGGAAAGGTCGGCCAGCACCAGGTACGCGGTCTCCTGCGCGGATCCGCTCCGCGGCAGGCCCAGTGGCGGCGCCAGCCGGGCGATCTGGTCGCCGATCAGCATGGGCCGTTCCGCGTCCACCCACCAGACCAAGGCGTACCGGTCGGCGTGGCGATGGGCGAACTCGATCGCCAACTGGGACTTGCCGACGCCGCCCAACCCGTAAAGGGCCTGGACGACAAGGGTCTGCACCCCCTGTCCCAGGCGGGCCTCGACCGCCCGCAGCACCGAGTCGCGGCCGGTGAAGTGGGGGTTGCGCGGCGGCACGTTCCACACGCCCGGCCGGCGACGGGTGGTGGCCCCGCGGTGGGTGACCGACTCGACCGGTGCGGTGACGGCGGGGCGGACCGGCGTCCGTGGACGTGCGTCCGGCACTGGGTGCCAGTCCAACCGCTCGTCCTGGGTCAGGACGGCTCGTTCCAGCCCTGCCAGCGACGGGTCCGGGGCGCGCCTCAGGTCGACCGCCAACCGCTCCCGGATCTGCCGGTAGGTGTCCAGGGCATCCGCCTGCCGACCGGACCGGTAGAGGGCGAGAATGAACTGCCGGTGCAACTGCTCGTGCAGCGGTTGCTGCGCGGTCAGCATTTCGAGTTCGGCCAGCAGGTCGATATGCCGGCCGAGAGCGAGGTCGGCGTCGATTCGACCGGTCACCGCGACCAGCCGCAGTTCATCGAGTCTAGTGGTTTCCGGCTCGGCGAACGGCATGTCGACGAATTCGAGCAGAGCACGTCCGCGCCAGAGGTCCAGGGCCTCGCGCAGGGTGGCGGCGGCCGCGCGGGGCGCGGAGGTCACCTGCCGGCTCCCGCTGCTGACCAGTTCCTCGAACCGTTTCACGTCGATCCGGTCGGCCGCCAATTGCAAGAGGTAGCCGGACCCGCGCCGCTGAACGGGCGTACCGTCGGCGCCGACCGAGGCCTGCTCGACAACCTTGCGCAGGCGCGAGATGTAGACCTGCACGGCGTTGGCCGCCCCCGCGGACGCCCGGTGACCCCAGACCCCGACGAGAATCGCCTGCAGAGAGACGGGACGATTCGCGTTGAGGGCCAACATGGCCAGCACCGCACGCTGTTTCGGTCCCCCGATGGCAACCGGCTCGCCGGATCGCCACACCTGCATGGGTCCGAGCAATCGAACCTGCATTCTTCGTCCCCCGGATCCTCCGGTGGCCGGATTGTCGGGCGGCCGGACCCGCTGGCGAGCATATCGCCGGTGGGGGTGAATTCGGACTGATGTCAAGGGGGCGGCCACCTGCCCGCTGAACGGGGTCCGTCGCCGCATTCAGCAGGCGTTCAGCAATTCGCCAGCGGGTCGGCCGAACCTTGGTCCATCAGCCACGGGGCGACGCGGATCAGCCCGTGACGCCCTTGGAGAGGGGAAAGATGATGGTCGCCACCCGTCAGGCGCTGCCGAAGCAGGCGTCGCCGAACGACCGCCTCGACGCGCTGGTCCCGGCCGCCGCGGCGGGGGACCGGAACGCGTTCAACAGCCTGGTCGACCGTTTCACCCCACTGATCCGCAACGTGGCCCGTGGATACCGGCTGAACCAGTTCGACGTCGACGACGTCGTCCAGACCGTCTGGATGCGCTGCTTCCAGCACCTGGCAGGTTTGCGGGAACCGCGGGCGCTGCCGGGCTGGTTGAAGACGACGACGCAACACGAGGCGCTGCGGCTGAGCACGGCCCAGGTGCGGTCCAAGGCGATGGACCCGGTCGACCTGGAGCGGCTGCTCGACCGGAACGACGTGGCCGACGGCTGCGTCGACATGCTGCGGGCGGAGGCCGACCAGGCCGTCCGGGACGGGCTGTCCGAGCTGTCGGCGAGCCAGCGACAGTTGCTCGTCCTGCTGCACGCCGACGCGGAACCCTCCTACCGGGAGATCAGCCGGGTGCTGGGCATCCCCCAGGGCAGCATCGGTCCCACCCGGGCCCGTGGCCTGGCCAAGCTGCGTCGATCGCTCGCGATGCGGACCTACCTGGACAGCGCGTGGTCGACGGCGGAGGGCGCCTGAGCCGGCGACGCGGCGATGGACCGGTCGACCGGTCGCGGTGCCCTGGCGAGGGGATGGTCGGCGCCGAGCCGTTGGCGCGCGCGGTCGGCGGTCTGGGTCGCCGGGTCCCCGGCCGACCCCGAGCCGGCGCGGCCGTTGCGACCGGTACGGTCGGCCAGCCTGGCGGCCGCGGCGGCC
>JBIOVW010000909.1:0-3734 GCA_044867945.1 Nakamurella sp.
GGTTTCGATGACGATGACAGAGCCCGAAGTGCTGGCCGAGAACACGGCAGCGGCCCGGCGGGTGCTGGAGGTGATCTTCCCGGCGAACGACGAGGACGCCCTGCTCGACGCCCTGGACACCGGCTTCGTGAACCACGAGGCACCCGCCGGCACACCGCCGGGACCGGCCAGCGCGGTGTTCTACATGCACATGCTCTCCCGGGCGTTCTCGGACCAGCGATGGGAGATCGAAAAGACTGTGGCAGAAGGCGATCTCGTTACTATCTACTGCACCCACCGCGGTCGGCACACCGGCGATTACTTCGGAATACCTTCCACTGGAAGGGCTTTCGGCTATCGACAGATGCACATCGTCCGGGTGCGCAATGGTAAGGGTGTTGAGCACTGGGCGGTTCGCGACGACGCCGCCCTGATGCGGCAGTTGGGTTCGCCGAGCCTCAGCGGGTGAGTTCGTGCGGGAACCGGGTCGCGAACGCCAAGGGCGGCACCGAGTCCGGGACCGGCACGAGCAGGCCGGGAGCGCGGATCAGCTGTTCCATGGGCAGCCGGGTGGCCTGTCCGTCCGACCGCACCAGCACCACCACGTCGGCCGGCGGCAGCACGGTCGGCACGCCCTCGGTGAGTGTGGTGTAGGTCAGGGTGTCGCCGTCCTTGGCGGCCAGGGCCAGTTCGGCGACCCGGTGCGGCTGCCCGGCCCGCTCGTAGTGCGCCTGCAGCGGTGGTCGTTGCGCGCCGTATTGCAGTGTGTCCCAGCGACGACGAAGCGTGTGCGCGTATGGCTGGGTCGCATCCGGCCAGTCGAAGGGAGCCCAACCGAATCCGTGCGGGACGATCGGTTGGATCGAGACCGTGTGCCGGTCGGTCTCCAGGATCCGGTCGGCGATACGGGCCATGAACGTCAACCCGGGCGGATCGGCCGACCCGCCGACGATCATGCTTCCGACGGTCGGGACCAGGACCACCGGATCGCCGTCCACCGGTAGACCGCGGACCAGCTCCGGCCGGAGCAGAGCCGTTGCGGCGAACCGGACGTCGCGGTACAGGTGCACCGACTCGACCCGTTCCGCCCGGGCGATCGACCGGCCGAAGGAATTCGCGACCGCCGCGTCCAGTGCATGCGGCAGCCCGGCGCCCCACTGGGCGAGCATTCCCGCGGACACCGGCACGTCGGCGCCAGGCAGGTCCAGGTAGGGCGCGACGCAGATGTCCCCGACGATGGGCTGGACGACGTCCATCGGGTGCGCGGCCCCCTGCACGGCCAGCTCGAGGCGGCGGATCTGCAGCGGCAGCGCACCGACCGGGCGGATCGCCAGCACTCGCGCGGCCTGATCGAACGTCGCGGGAATCTGCACCGGGTGACGGTACCGGCCCGCATCGTGCACTCAGTACCTGGTGGCGCGGTATCCCTCGCCGGGTGGCCCACCGGCCGGACAGTCCGGCGACGGCAAGCCCTTCAGGCCCATCGGGGCGGGCATGACTCCGCCGACCTGGCCGCTGGTCCCGTCGATGCTGGCCGGTGGTGGCGATGGCCCAGGTCGGCGTGTCCCGCGGACGCTCTGTCAGCCTCGGGTCGAGCGCGGGTCGGGCGGGCGCGGTTTGCATCAGCTGGATGCGCCGGTCGACGTCGTCTCGCACCCGGAACTCGTGGCCGATCGCCGGCCCGGCGCGGACCAGCAGCGCGACAGCACCCGCTCGCGGGTGGGTGCGTAGAGCGCGCCGCGCGGGCGCCCCCGGGACCAGGATCGGCACGGCTAGCATCGATGGCAGGCCCTCCAGCCGCACCGGGTGGTCGTGACGATGCGAGATGATCCGGGCCTCAACGTAATCGGGGTCGACTATCGGGGGGTTCCGTTCGATTGCCCGGCCGCCAAGGTCCTCGCCGGCGCGGACCTCGAGGTGCTGCCAGTCGGTGTCCCGGGTGCCGAACTAGTCGGTGCCGACGAATTCGGTGATGGTCAGCCGGCGGACGGCGGGTGTGATCAGCGGAGGACGAGCACGGCCTTGCCGACCACGGCCCGGGCCTCCAGGTCGGCGAACGCCCGCGCACCGTCGGCCAGGTCGTATTCGAGCACGGCCGGGGCGGGCATGCCGGCGGCCAACAGCGCCGCGAGCTCATCTGCGGTCTGACGGAACAGCGAGGGGTGGGCGGTGACCAGGCCCAGCCAGTTGACGCCGCGCACGTCGGAGTTGCGCAGCAGCAACCGGTTCGCCGGGGCGGACGGGATTCGCCCGGACACGTAGCCGAGGGTGAGCAGCCGGCCCTCCTGGGCCAGTGCTCGGAGGGAGGCGTCGAACACGTCGCCGCCGACGGGATCGACGATGACGTCCGCGCCGCCGGCCGCCCGGACCGCCTCCAGCCACTCGTCCGGACCGTACACCTGCCGGGCGCCGGCCGCGAGCGCCGCCGCCCGGCGCGCGTTCGTGCTGGCCACCGCGGTGACGTGCGCCCCGAGCACTGCGGCGATCCGCACCGCCGCGGAACCCAGCCCACCCGCCGCGCCGTGCACCAACACTGACTCGCCCGGCCGCAGCCCGGCCCGGCGGACCAGCGCCACATGCGCGGTGTGGTCGTTGACGACCAGCGCCGCGCCCTGCGCGAAGGCCAGCGACTCCGGCAGGGGAGCGACCAGATGCTCGTCCGCCCAGACCGTTTCGGCGCAGCCGCCGACCGGCAGGGACGCGTACACCCGGTCCCCGACGGCCATCCCCGAGTGCGCCGGGGCCGATTCGACCACCCCGGACACCTCCATGCCCGGGGTGAACGGCGGCACCTGCCGCACCTGGTACCGCCCGCGGGTGACCAGCGTGTCGACGAACCCGACGCCGGCCGCGTGCACGGCGATCCGCACCGCCCCCTGGACGGGCGCCGGGTCGGCGACCTCGTCCACCGACAACGCCGACGGCCCGTCCAGCGAGCGCGCCCGGAGGGCCCGCACGGCCGACTCAGCCGAAGGCCGAGATGCCGGTGACATCCCGCCCGACGATGAGGGACTGGATGCTGTCCGTGCCCTCGTAGGTGTGCACGACCTCCATGTCGGTCATGTGCCGGGCGACGTGGAAGTCCAGCAGCAACCCGTTGCCGCCCAGGATGTCCCGGGCCTCCGAGCAGATCCAGCGGGCCTTCTTCGCGGTGGCCATCTTGGCCAGCGAGGCCATCGGCCCGGTCAGCCTGCCCTGCTCCTGCAGCTGCGCCATCCGGAAGCACATCAGTTGGATGACGGTGACCTCGGCCAGCATGTTCGCCAGCTTGTTCTGGACCAGCTGGTAGGAGGCGATCGGCTTGCCGAACTGCTCCCGGTTGGTGGAGTAGGTCAGCGCCGCCTCGTAGGCGGCAATCGCGTGGCCGGCCGACTCCCACGACGCGCCGCCGCGGGTGGCGGTGAGCACCCGGCTGACGTCCCGGAACGAGTGTGCCTCGGCGAGCCGGTTGGTCTCCGGCACCCGCACGTTCTCCAGGGTGATGTCCGGCTGCCAGATTGCCCGCTTGCCGATCTTCCCGGTGATCAGCTCGGCGGTGTACCCCTCGGGATACGCGCCGTCGTCGCCCCTTTCGATGACGAAGCCCTTGACCTTGCCGTCGGCCTCGTCCCGGGCCCAGACGATGACGACGTGGGCGATGCTGCCGTTGCCGATCCACCGCTTGGCCCCGGTGAGGATCCAGTGGTCGCCGTCGCGGCGGGCTGACGTCTCCAGCGCGACCGAATCGGAGCCGTGCGCCGGTTCGGTCAGCGCGA
>JBIOVW010000910.1:0-5878 GCA_044867945.1 Nakamurella sp.
TACACCTCGGTGCTGATACTCATAACAACTCCTTCGTGAGAGGACACGACGAACCCGCCGCATCGGTAAGTCAGGCATGATGGGCCTCACTGCCCCGAGCAGGCCACCCGCCCCGGCCGATCGACCGCGCAGCGACGCAAACCCCACCGGTCAGCCACGTTAGCCACTAGTCGGCTAATTGCTAACCCCCTTAAGGGTGTGATCGCCGGTCCCGCCGCCAAGCCACAGGCCGACGACGCGGTCCTCCGGGAAAACTGATACGTGCGTGGTTCTCATCGACGCATCGCGGAGCGGCCTCACCGATAACGCCTTCCGAGAGGCGGTTCCATCAGAAGTCCACGGCGGCAAGACTCCTCCACGTCCGCCCGGTCTCGCCTCCTTCCGGTGCCACGTGCGCACACCTGCGGTCGCCGTCGGCTGCCACCACGGTGAGCGGCCGCAGCGGGGCCATGATCGGATCTCAGCCGGAATCCGCCACGACGCGGCGGTCGATCAGGCTCGTCCACGGTGCCAGTCGTGGGCAGTTGCGCTCGGGGGGAGCCAATCACCCAACTCGGCCATGCTCAACCCCAGAGAGGCTCACCGGCCCGGTCGGGCGCCCCGCTTATCCTGCTCGCGGTGCCCCTGCCCGCGCCGAGCCAGCTCACGTTCGCCCCGCTCGACCCGGTCGGACTGATCCCGAGCGGTCTCCTCGGCCAACTCAGTCTCGTCCCGGAGCCACGACTCGATCGCCTGACCATGACCGAAGACCGCGTCGGCGGCCGCCGTCAGTTGGCCGCGACCGGCGTCCACCACCCCGGTGAGTCCATCCACCCACCGGCGGATCAACTCCTGGTTGACGTCCAACCCCTGGCGCAGGTATTCGAAGTAGCGATCCCACGCCTGTCCCAGGTCACCGGTCGGCCACTGGGACAGCAACTCCACCTGGGTGGACACCCCACGGGCACCCTGCTGCCACGCATCCACCGAACCCTCCACCGCCGAGCGGGTCGCGTTCGTAGGCGACACCGTTGCCGAATCGGCCATACTCCCCATCACTTCCCCTCGAATCGGGAACCACCCCACGACACCGCTCACGGACGCAGGCCCCCCTGTGCGACGCCACACACGGGACCAGATGTCCACAGGAGCCGCGGGATCGATCATCACCGGTGCTGCTTACTCAACACCAGACACCGACGGTAGCGCATCGGTTCTCGCCACGAAACCCTGCAGCCGTGAGCAAGACGACCCACCGCAGCATCTGGGCGACAACGCCCTGGGGAACCAGGTGAACCCCGGCAGCATCGCCACACCGCAGGGTCGGCCGCGTCCGCGGCGCCGCCACCCCCGTGAAGGACGCCGTCCTGGGCAGCGCCTCAGATCACGACGTCAACGCCCAGGTCCAGAACGCCAAGGACCCCGTCCAACGGGCCACCCAGTAACCCCGACACCTGCATCGGCCGGCATGCCGTTGCCCTTGTCACCGGAGCCGCCGTCCCTCGATCTGCTTGCTGTCCAGACCCGACATGCCATGACAGGCTGCCCATATGGGAATCCCAGACACCGAGCCGGCCGACGAGGTGATCTATCTCGCGCACGCCATCGCGGAGGCACGTCCAGGACGTCGAAACTTCACCGCGCTCGAGCAGGCGATGCCGCCCTTGAGCCATGAAGACGCCTCCTGGCCGGCGGCCAGTCGCGCCACCACGTGACCCCCGGTCACCGATCCCGCGACCGCACAGGTCAGGCCGGTGTCCGCGAATCATCGCGGTCACCGACCCGTCGGGGGACGTCGTGCGCAAACATGAATCACCGTGGGACCGGTCGTCACCGCCCGATGTGCGCAGCAGATGGCGGCCGGCGTTCGAAGCTCATGGCCGGCGACGTCGTGGTGGCGACCACCGGAGCGGGCGGTCCGGGACCGGAGGGGGCAGCCGGCCGGGAGGTTTGTCAAGGGAAACCCGGCGCTGATCGTCGAATCCGCCACACTGCAGGCATTACGCGACCTGCGCAAGACCACCGTTCAGCTTCACTTCACTTCCAGCACAGCCAGAACAGGCTCACCCTGGACCGACCGGTTGATCGTTGGGCCGCGGGGTGCCGTCGGGGTCAGTTCTCCTTGACCGCGTCCACGGTCCCGCCGACATCGGGTCGGGGGGCGTGTTAAGCGATGTCACCCTTCGGAGAGATGCCGACCAGACGGTGCCCGTCGATCACCGACAACCGACGGACCTGGTTCTCCGACATCGTGGAGAGCACCTCCTTCACCGGGTCGTCGGTGAGCACGTCGGTGGCCTGGCGGGGCACGGGTTGCAGGTCGTAGACGGCGCCGACCTCGGCCAGCCGTTTGCGGTTGCGTTTCTCGCCCTTGGACAGGCGGGTGGCCAGCTTGGTGCTGGCCTTCGCGGCGGCCTTGGCGGTGGCCGGGCGCAGCGAATCCGGACGCATCACGATGCCCTTGGCGTCCGCGGTCAGGACCAGCGCGTCGTCGGGGGCCGGTTCGGTGTGCTCGGCGGTGGCGTAGAAGTCCTCGACGTCGACCGCGGCGCGGGCGGTGAGTTCCTCGACCTGGCGTTTGCCGACCTGCTGGCCGGTTCCGCGGCTGATGGCCGCGCCGGCCTGCTCGAACGAGCCTCGGGTGGATTCGATCGCGGCCAGCCGGCGCAGCCCGTGGGAGTGCCGCTCGACCGGCAGGTTCAGCGCCGCGTCGGCGGGGTGCAGGTTCGGCTGGCCGTGGTGGCGGTAGGCCAGGCGTTCCACCTGGACCGGGCCGAAGACGCTGGTCAGCGTCCGGCGGTGACCGGCCTCGACCGCGGCGTGCACCACCCCGGCGTCGTCGGCGACCGCGGCCAGCCGCGGCTCGTTGGCGGCGCGCAGGGTCAGGTGGTCCTGCAGCATGCGCCGCAGCAGTTCCCGGCCACGACTTTCGAGTTCGTCTTCGATCTCCCCGTGGGACATCACCGCGGCTTCATCGCCTTGAAGCCAGGCCAGCACCTGCTCGAAGCAGTCGCGTGAGTCGGCGCCGAAGCCCGCCGGCCGCGCGGCCCGGTCGTTCACCGGCCGGTGCTGCCGCGTTCGGCCCGGCTGCCGCGCAGCCGGGCGATGCCCTCGGCTGCCTGCGCGTCCAGGTCGGCCTTGGCCCGCTCGTACCGGGCCAGCGCCGCGGTGACCTGCGCGACCTCGGCGGCGGTCAACGTCAGCGTCTTGGTCCGGCCGTCCTCGGTGAACCGCAGTGCGGGGCTCTCGTGCGGCTCTCCGGCGGCGCAGCGGCAGGTCGGTTTGCCGCAGCGGCGCCGGAACGTGGTCAGCGTGCCCTGCAGCAGCAATGGTCGGTTTCGTTGAGTGATGCATGGCATGCTAACCCCGATCTGTATCGATATACGGATACAGACAGGCAATCATGGACCTGGGCCCAGTTCGTGGATTTCCGCGCGTGTCAGGCGATCAAGCTGCTGACGTCACCCCGCGTGGGTGCGTCACTCCAGCCGAGCCGCACCCAAGTCAATCCGGCGGGCGTAGTCCAGGAAGATGTCCAGATCACTGCGGGCCGATCCGGGCGGGTCGATCGCTCGCTCGGACAGGTGCTCGGTGCGATCGGTGTTGGTGTATGCGCCGGTCTTCTCGCCCGACCCGGCGGCCGGGAGGACGACGTCGGCGAGCCGCGCCGTCTCGGTGAGATACAGGTCCTGCACGACCACGAACACCTTGTCGGACGCCAGGATCCGGCGGATGCGGGCGAGATCCGGCAGCGACACGGCAGGATTGGTGCCGGCGATCCAGATGAACGGGATCGATCCCTGCTCGGCGTACCGGAAGATCTGCAGCGCGTGGGTCGGCGGTGACCAGCTCGGGATCACCGTGGGGTCGACGTTCCACAGCCGGGCCAGCTCGGCGACATGGTCGCGGTTCCCCCAGTTCCGGAAGCCCGGCAGGTCGCCGTCGGCGCCGCATTCCCGATTGTTCTGCGCCGTCGGTTGGCCGTTCATCTGCTGGACGCCGCCCCCGGGGCGGCCGATCATCCCCCGCAGCAGATGCAGGTTGTTGACCTGGCAGACCGCCGCGGTGGCCTGATGTGACTGGTAGAAGCCCTGCAGCACCGTCGACAGCACCCGCTCGGACCGGCCGAAGATCTCCGCGGCGCGGCGGATCTCGTCGGCATCGACATCACACACCCGGGCCGCCTCCTCCGGCGTCCAACGCTGCGCAACGCTGCGCAACTCGTCCCCGTGCAGGGTGTGCCGGCCCGATGTAGTCCTCATCGATCCAGTTGTGTTCGAACAGCTCCCGGACAGCGCGTTCATCAAGGCCTGGTTGGTGCCCGGCCCGACCACCAGGTGCACCGTGGCGTGCCGGGACACCTCCGTATCCCGCGGATCGACGCACACCAGAGTTGGCGGGCGCGGCCCCGCCAGCCGGTCGAGAACCCGCGCCCACAGCACGGTCTGCGTGTCGGCCATGTTGTGCCCGTACAGGAACAGCGCCTCACACACTCGTCGACGTCCCGGTAACACCCGGGTTGCCCGTCACAGCCGAACGTTTCCTTGAGCGCGGCCGCGGCAGTGGCCGTGCACAGCCGGGTGTTGCCGTCCTGCGGCGTGCCGATACCGGCCTTGCCGATGACCGCCAGCGCCCAGTACTCGTGGAGGAACAGCTGCCCGCTGGTGTAGAAGCCGTGGGACAGCGGCCCAGCCGTCGCCAGCAGCCGGCGACTGCGGTCGACGAGCGTGGCCATGGCCTCGTCCCAGTTCGCCGGCTCCAGGCGTCCGCCGCGACGGATCAGCGGCTGGGTCAGGCGGGCATCGTTGTCCACGGCCCGGTAGCTCGCGAACAGACCCTTGGGTCCGAGCCGCCCCCGGTTCACCGGATCGTCCGCCCCCCGCGGATGCCGACCAGGTGGCCTTTCTTGACGGCGATCTCACATCCGCATCCGTTGCTGCACAGGACGCAGGCGGAAGGCACCCAACGGTCGACGTCGGCGCCGCAGAGCCCGTCGGCCAGTGCGGTGTCCACCCGCGCCGGCCACCTCTCACCCCGCCCGAACGGATGCGGGTGCCCCAGATGTCGGCGATCCGATCCATACCATGCACCTGCCGTCGGCCGGTCCATGACCACATTGCTGACCTCATCGACCACATCGATGAACTCATGGCCCAGCGCGCGTGCGGAACGTCCGACATTCCGCGATGGAAACCCAGCTCCGACGTGGGTCAGTCGAGCGCGTCCTTGGACTTCTAGCCTGCCTGCCTGACGTCGGCCGAGGCCTGACCCGCTTCACCTTCCGCCTTCAGGCTCTCGTCGTCGGTCGCCCCACCCACAGCCTCCTTGGCCTTGCCCTTGGCGTCTTCAGAGGTCATGATCTCGCGCGCCGAGCTGGCCGTGGTTCTCCCGTACTCCGTTCTGTGGCCGTGACGGCACCACATCGTGTACCCAGCGGCGTGCGGGTCGTCACCACTCACCCCGGTTTTGGGGTTCGCGAGACCGCGCGACCGGCCGATCCTGCTTGCCTTCCGCGCCAATCTCACGGCCGTACCGGTGCGTGGTGGCTATCACGGCAAGCTCGACTACGAGGTCGCGCTGCCTGCTGGTTGATCCGGTCAACACATCCCGGTGCGGACTCACGAACCGGTACCGGGCGTTCCGGGAGCGTGCGGGCGAGCCGAAAAGTTCAGTTCAGGTGGAGGTGGAGCGTGAGTTTCCATATCCCTGCGCTCGACGTTTCCGAACGCGGGGCTGGTCAGATCGGCGACATCGTCGTCTAATCCAGCTTGCACGACCGTGACCGCGGTCACTTACCTCGGGGAGGTCCACGTGGCATACATCGGGCGGCTGCCGGAGCCCACGACGCAGGCCTGGGACTGGCAGGTCCAGGCGGCCTGTCGTGGGATGGCCAGCTCGT
>JBIOVW010000911.1:0-10202 GCA_044867945.1 Nakamurella sp.
CTGCACAGTCATGCGGATTGTCATCATCGGCGCCAGCGGAAACGTCGGCACGGCGCTGCTGCGAGAGTTGGCCGATCGGCGCCCGGACGACCGGATCATCGGGGTGGCGCGCAGAACGCCCGCCAACGTGCCGCCGTACGACGGCGCCGAGTGGGCGAGCATCGACGTGTCCGCCGACGGCGCCTCCACCGAACTCGCCCGGGTGCTGGAACCCGGCGACACCGTGGTCAACCTGGCCTGGGGGTTCCAGCCGACCCGCGACGTCGAGCAGCTGGAGCGGGTCGGGGTGGGTGGGCTGCGGGCGGTGCTCGCCGTGGCGGAAAGGGTCGACCTGGCCCAGATCGTGCACATGTCGTCCGTCGGCGCCTATCGGGGTGCGTCGCGCGGTCGACGGGTCGACGAAACCTGGCCCACCGACGGCGTTCCCAGCTCCGCGTACAGCCGGCACAAGGCGGCAGCGGAGCGGCTGCTGGACGCATTCGAGACCGGTCCCGATCGGCCGGTGGTGACCAGGTTCCGTCCGGGCCTGATCTTCCAGCACGACGCGGGCAGCGAGCTGCTGCGGTACACCGTGCCCGGCTACGTGCCCGCCTGGCTGATCCGCGTGGTGCCGGTGCTGCCGATGGACCGGCGGTTGATCGTTCCGGTCGTGCACGCCGATGACGTCGCCGACGCGTTCGTGACGGCGATCGAGCGGCGCGCGCCCGGCGCGTTCAACCTGGCCGCCGAACCACCGATCACCCGGGACGACATCGCCGAGGCCCTGCACGCCCATCCCGTGCACGTGCCGTCGACGCTCGTCCGGGCCGCGGTGGCGGCCGGTTGGCACGCCCGATTGATGCGGCTGTCACCCGGGTGGATCGATCTGGCCTTCTCCGCTCCGCTGCTGGACACCGGACGGGCCCGCAGCGTGCTGGACTGGCGGCCGCGGATCGAGGCCAGGGCGGCGCTGGCCGAGACGATCGCGGGCATGGCCGAAGGGGCCGCCACGTCCAGTCCCGTGCTGCGCCGGCGCACCGTCGGCAACCAGGCGACCGAACTCATCCGGTCAGGGCCGATCACCCAACGCGAACGATCCTGATCCGTCATGATCGTCGGCTTCCACGCCTCGCATGAGCAGGTCCATCCGCGCCTGCTGCGGGACGCCGCCGTCCAGGCCGAGCACGCCGGCTTCGACGCCGTGATGTGCTCGGACCACCTGGCGCCGTGGACCCCGCAACAGGGGCACTCGGGCTTCGCCTGGTCCTGGCTCGGTGCGGCGCTGCAAGCGACTGAACGGATTCCGATGGGCTCCTTCCACGCACCCGGGCAGCGTTACCACCCGGTCATCTCCGCCCAGGCCTTCGCGACGCTGGCCGCGATGTTCCCCGGGCGGCTGCCCTGGGTTGCGGTCGGCGCGGGTGAGAACCTGAACGAGCACGTCACCGGGGCGTCCTGGCCGACCAAGCCGGTCCGGATGCGCCGTCTGGTGGAGTGCGTCGAGGTGATGCGCGCCCTGTGGCGCGGCGAGGAGGTCACCCACGACGGGTTGGTCACCGTGCACGAGGCGAGGCTGTGGTCGCTGCCCGACGAGCCGCCGGTCCTGGTCGCCGGTGCGGTGAGCGTGGAGACGGCCCGCTGGGCCGCCGGCTGGGCCGACGGACTCATCACCGTCAACCAGCCGCGGGACACGCTGCGTTCGATGATCGACGCGTACCGCGAGGCGGGAGGTCGCGGCCCGCTTCGGCTGCAGGTGCATCTGTCGTACGCGCACGACGAGGCGCAGGCGTTGGCCATCGCGGTCCAGCAGTGGCGAGGCAACTGCGTGCCGACCACGCTGGCCTGGGACCTCACTCGGCCGGAGCAGTTCGAGGCGGCCACCCGGCACCTGCCGCCGGAGGAGGTCGCTCGCAACGTGCGGGTGTCCGCGGACCTGACCAGGCACCGCGACTGGATTCTCGAGGATGCCGAACTCGGCTTCGACGAGGTGTTCCTGCACCATGTGGGACCCGACAACTCGGTGTTCATCGACGATTTCGGGTCATCGGTGCTACCTGCCGTGCGAGGCCCGCGATGAGGGCGATGATCGCCGGCGACCTGTGGTGGAAGACCGCCGTCATCTACTGCCTGGACGTGCAGACCTACTGTGACGGCAACGGCGATGGGATCGGCGACTTCCAGGGGCTCGCGGAACGGCTCGACCACCTGGTCGACCTGGGCGTCACGGTTCTCTGGTTGATGCCGTTCTACCCGACCGCGAACGTCGACGACGGATACGACATCACCGACTTCTACGCCGTCGACCCGCGATTGGGCACACTCGGTGATTTCGTCGAGTTCATGCGGGCGGCGCGCACGAAGGGGCTCAAGGTCATCGCCGACCTGGTGGTCAACCACACCAGCGCGCAGCACCCCTGGTTCCGCTCCGCCCGCCGCTCCCGGGAGTCGCCGTTTCGGGACTGGTACGTCTGGCGGGATGAGCCGGGACCCGAAAAGCCCGGCGACATCGTGTTTCCCGACGCCGAGAGCAGCATCTGGACCAAGGACCGCACGGCCGGCCAGTTCTACCTGCACCGCTTCTACCGCAGCCAGCCCGACCTGAACGTGGCAAATCCGCGGGTCCGCAACGAGATCGGCCGCATCGTGGGGTTCTGGATGGAGCTGGGTTTGTCCGGCTTCCGGGTCGACGCTGTCCCGTTCCTGCTGGAGACGGACGGCCTGCCGGACGCGATGGCGTCCCTGCCGGAGCCCCATGACTATCTGCGTGACCTCCGGTCGTTCCTGAACCGGCGCTCCGGTGACGCGGTGCTGCTCGGCGAGGTGAACCTGACCCACGACCAGTGCCGCCGGTTCTTCGGCGACGAGGACGGCGATGAGCTGACCATGCTGTTCGACTTCCCGACCATGCAGGCGATGTATCTCGCGCTCGCCCGGCAGGAGGCCGGACCGCTGCGGTCGGCCCTGCTCGGCCGGCCGGAGAGCCCCAAGGACTCCCAGTGGGCGGTGTTCGCCCGCAACCACGACGAACTCACCCTGGACAAGCTCAGTGGTGCCGAACGCCAGGAAGTGTTCGACGCGTTCGGTCCGGACGAGGACATGCAGCTGTACGGGCGCGGTCTGCGCCGACGGCTGCCGACGATGCTCGACGGCAACCTGGCCCGGATCAAGCTCGTCTACAGCCTGACCCTGTCGCTGCCGGGCACACCCACCCTGTTCTACGGCGAGGAGATCGGACTGGCCGAGAACCTCGATCTGCCGGGTCGCCTCGCGGTGCGCACACCCATGCAGTGGAAACCCGGCGCCAACGGGGGGTTCTCGTCGGTCGAGGATCCGTCGGAACTGGTCCGGCCGTTCCCCGCAGGCCGGTACGGCCCCGACGCGGTGAACGTCGCCGATCAACGGCACGACCCGGACTCGCTGCTCGCGTTCGTCCGGCAGCGGATCCGGACGTACCGCGAATGCCCAGAACTCGGCTGGGGCGCCATGCAGATCGTCGACCACGACACCGCGTCTGTCCTCGTGCACCGCTGCGACTGGGGCGGTGGCTCGGTGCTGTTGTGCCACAACCTTTCCGATCAGCCGCAACGGGTCCACCTGACGCAGCCCGACGAGGCGCAGGGAACTCGATGCGTCGACCTGGCCGATCCGCGGGTCGAGTTCCGGATCGGTGCGGGCGGAGTGCTGGATCTGAACCTGGAACCCTACGCGGCCATCTGGTTCCGGCTGCTCTCCGACGGCGACCGAATGATGATCTGAGCGGCGAACACTCTGGCTGTCCGGCGGCCCACGGTCGGCTCTCCACTTCATCGTCGATTTGCCACCTTCGGCCCATCTGAATCGATCACGTAGGGCCGAACCTGGCAAGTCGATGGGGTTCGGCGCCATCGTGACATCGTGCATCTGCTCCCCGAAGACCGCCTCGACGCTGTGCGCGCGTGGTTCACCCCGGAGGATCCAGGCCCGGTGATCTTCTCCCACATCCGGCACTCCGGATTCGGCCGCTGCATGGTCGACCGATGGCCCGATCCCGGTGCGGTGCTCGTCGAGTCGGGCGGGAACTACGACCTCCGCGGGAACCCGGACGTGCTGGCCGACAGCAGCCTGGACGATGTGGCCGGGTTCGTTCAGGCGTCGTCGGGCTTCGAACGGCTGCTTCGTCGGATCGACCCCGGCGTGGGGGTCTGGGATCGGGTGATCGCCGTCCTTCCCGACGACGTCGACATTCCCGCACCGGACCCACGCATCCGTCGGCTGACCGAACTGGACGCGGCGGCGCTCGCACGGCTCCCCGAGGAGATGAGTTGGATCAGCCGGACCTGGGGCGGACCCTCCGGGCTCGCCGCGTCCCAGCGGGCGTGGGCAGCCCATCACAAGCAGTCGGTGGTCGCCGTCGCCGTACCCTTCTTCGTCGGTGAGAAGTTCGAGGACATCGGCGTGGTCACCCACCCCGAATTCCGGCGACAGGGACTGTCCCGAGCATGCGCGGCCGCAGTCCTCGCCGACATCCGCAGCCGTCGGCACACACCCACATGGACCACCAGCCCCGACAACGCGGGCAGCCTGGCCGTCGCCGAGCGGCTCGGATTCCGAACCCACCATCGCGACGTCCTCTGGGCCGTCCGCACCCCCATCCCCCGGGTTTGACCGACTCCGATCAACCCGGCGAACGTAGGATGATCGTCCGTGACGATGGCAGGCTTTCCACCACCCCCCGCTCAACGATGGCAGCCCGCGGATTGGCAGCTGGGACCGACGAACCGCTGGTCGTTCAGCCATCTCCGGGAAGTCGTCAGGACGGCCAGGGTCGCGGCCAGACCCGGTCCGCCATCGTCATTCGACATCGATCACCCGCTCGAACTGACGCTGCCGATCACTTTGCCGGGCGGACGGTCCAGCCCCCTGCACGACATCCTCGAACACACGTACACGGACGGCCTGCTGGTGCTGCATCGGGGGCGTCCGGTGATCGAGCACTACCCGGCTCTGCTGACATCGACCGACACCCACGCGCTGCTGTCGGTGAGCAAGTCGGTGATCGGATGCCTTGTCGGCATTCTGATCGATCAAGGGGTCATCGCGGAGAATGCCAACGTCACCGCCTACATTCCCGAGTTCGTGGGCGGCGGGTACGACGGCGCCACCGTGCGGCAGCTGCTGGACATGCGCTCGGGGATCAAGTATTCCGAGCACTACGAGGAACCTGACGCCGAGATCGCCATGATGGGACAGGTGGTGGACTGGTCGCCTCGCGTCCATCCCGCGCTGCCCACCTCGCTCTACGACTACCTGACCCTGCTGGTGGCCGCCGGCGGGCACGGCGGGCCCTTCAACTACCGTTCCAGCGAGACCGATGCCCTGGGCTGGGTCTGCGAAAGGGCGACCGGCCGTCCGATGCCGCACCTGCTCAGCGAGCTGATCTGGCAGCCGCTGGGCGCCGAACAGGACGCCGACGTCGCCGTGGACAGGGCCGGCACCGTCATACATGACGGTGGGATCGCCGCAACATTGCGGGACCTCGGACGCTTCGGGCAGATGCTGCACGACGGGGGACGGGTCGGGGACGTCCAGGTGGTGCCCGAGTCCTGGATTCAGGACACCTACCGCGGTGGCGCAGATTCGCGGGCGGCCTTCGCCGCCACCGGCACCGACACACGAATGCCGGGCGGGATGTACCGAAATCAGTTCTGGTTGCCCTACCCGCCCGAGCGTTCGGTGCTGATGTGCATGGGCATCTACGGCCAGCTGGTCTACGTCGACCCGGCCAGGGCCTATGTCGCCGTCAAACTGTCTTCCTGGCCGATGGCGCAACAACCCGAATTGCTCGGGGACACCATCGTCGCGATCGACGCGATCGGCGATCACCTCGCCGCCAGGCCTGAACAGAGCTGACGGACCCACGACCGGGGCGGGATACCCGCGAACTGCGGTTACCGCCCGCTGCGTCGACTCCTGGCCCGATTCACCGCGGTCTGCACGATGTCGGCGGCCACCACGGCCAGCTTGGCATGTTCGCGTTGGCTCAGTTCCCGCAGCCGAGCGAACGCCTCCTCGGCAGTCACGCCCGCGCGGCTCATCAGGATTCCGATGGCCCGATCGATGACGGCCCGCTTGGTCAACGCGGCCTGCAGCTGAGCGGCCAGCCGTCGAGTCTGCGCCAGGATCTGCGCGTTCTGGACCGCGATCGCCGCCGGCGCCGCGAACAGTTCGCCGAGCTGTTCGGCCCGCTCGTCGAAAGCATCGCGGGAATGGGCATACACATTCATCGCGCCCAGCACCTCGTCGGACGACCGCAGCGGCAACGACAACACGCTGTGCACTCCGAGCCGGCCCACCCGGGGCCCAAACCGTGGCCATCGCCGGTCACCGCCCAGCGATCCGGACCGCATCGTGGTGCCGGTTGCCGCGGCCGTGATGCACGGCCCCTCTCCGAGGCCGTACTGGATGTCGTCGACCTCCTGCACGAACGGCGCGCTCTTCACGACCGTGTCGGCTCGGTCCGCCTCGAGCAGCGTCAATCCGGCACCGTCCGCGCCGGGTATCGCCCGCACGGCATAAGTGGCCACCTGCGTCAGCAGATCTTCCAGGTCCAGGCCGGCCGACAACCGCGACAACGCGGCCAGGCTCTGCGACAGATCGTCGTCCTGCGCGGCGGCCAGTGCGGCCGCCTCCGGATCATCGTCCGACCCCGACCGGGACCGCTCCTCCCGGTACGGCCCGCCGGAACCCGAAGGATCCATCCCATCACCCGACGCCCTGTCCGAACCGACGCAACCGCGCTCACGATACCGCCCGGTACCACGTCGGCATGCCGATCGTTGTTCGCAAGTCCAGTGGGAACCACCGGCGACTTGTCAGCGGTCGGGCGGATCGGCATCCACCACGATCGGCCTGGCGCCCCTCGAGCGGAGCCGATCGACGAGATCCGCTGCGCGCTGCCGGTTCTTCGGATCGGCGGCCTGACGCTTCAGCTCGTCAAGGAGGCGGCGCCCGGTGGGGCTACGCAGAAACGTGTAGACGGTGCCAACTGCACCCAATTTGCCCATGATCTTCACGGTGGCGTCTCCAGTCGGTCGTTCGGGTCCATCGAGCGAGCAGGTCATACCGGGGCAGCGAGCGCTACGGCTTGAGGACGACCTTGATGCATCCGTCGGTCTTCTGTTGGAAGGTTTTGTAGGCATCCGGTGCCTCGCGCAGCGGCACCGAATGGGTGGTCAGGTCCAGGACGCCCAACGGGTCTGCGGCGTCCTCGACAAGGGGTAGTAGGTCGTCGACCCACCTTTTCACGTTGCACTGTCCCATCCGCAATTGAACTTGCTTGTCAAAGAGGTCCATCATGGGCATCGGGTCCGCTGCTCCGCCGTATACGCCGCTGATCGATACCGTTCCACCACGCCTGACGGCGCCGATCGCATGGTGCAGTGCGGTGAGCCGGTCGACCCCCACATTCTCGATCAGCTTCTGCGACAATGGGTCCGGTAGCAGTCCGCTGGCGGCCTGAGCAAGCTTGGCGATACCGGCGCCCACCCCGCCGTGCGCCTCCATCCCCACGGCGTCGATGACGCCGTGGGCGCCTTGTCCGCCGGTCAGCTCGAGGACGGCGGGTACGTCATCGATTCCGGTGGGGTCGACGGTCTCGACGTCGTACCTGGCGGCCATCGCGCGGCGCTCCGGGACGGGATCGATCCCGATCACCCGGTGGCCGAGGTGCCGGCCGATACGCGTGGCGAACTGGCCCACCGGTCCCAGACCGAACACGACCAGGGTGCCGCCGTCGGGCACGTTTGCGTACTGCACGGCCTGCCAGGCGGTCGGGAGGACGTCGGAAAGGAACAGATACCGCTCGTCGGGTCCTTCCGGGCTCACCGCGATCGGCCCGTACTGCGCCTGCGGGACCCGCAGGTATTCGGCCTGACCCCCCGGCACCGACCCGTACAGGGAGGTGTACCCGAACAGCGCGGCACCCTTGTTCTGCTCGCGGACCTGCGTGGTCTCGCATTGCGATTGCAGTCCGTCCGCGCACATCGTGCAGTGCCCGCAGGAGATGTTGAACGGGACCACCACCCGGTCGCCCGGTTTGACCTGGGTGACACCGGTGCCGACGTCCTCGACGATCCCCATCGGTTCGTGACCGAGAATGTCGCCGACGGTCAGGTAGGGCCCGAGGATCTCGTACAGGTGCAGGTCCGAACCGCAGATCGCCGTCGAGGTGATCCGGACGATGGCGTCCGTCGGCTCCTGGATCCTCGGGTCCGGCACCTCGTCCACCCGCACATCGCGTTTGCCGTGCCAGGTCACTGCCTTCATGACGCACTCCTACCGTTGCGTTCCGGGTGCCAGTTCGCAGGCGGTTACAGGATCGGCCGGCCGCCGGTGACCGCGATCCGCGCGCCGGAAATGTAGCTGCCCTCGTCGGACGCGAGCAGCACGTACACCGGAGCCAGTTCGGCGGGTTGTCCGGCACGACCCAGCGGAGTGTCCTTGCCGAAGTTCTTCACCTTTTCCTCGGGCATGGTCGCCGGGATCAGCGGCGTCCAGATCGGTCCCGGCGCCACACTGTTCACCCGAATACCGCGGTCGCCGAGCATCCCGGCGAGGCTCGCCGCGAAGTTCGCGATGGCCGCCTTGGTCGCCGCGTACGGGGCCAGCGTGGGGGATGGCATGTCGGAGTTCACCGACGAACTCCCGATGATCGACGCCCCCTTCCCCAGATGGGGTAACGCCGCCTTGACCAGATAGAACATCGCCGAGACGTTCGTGGCGAAGGTGTATTCCCACTCCTCATCCGAGATCTCTTCCAGGGTCCCGTGAGTCATCTGGTACGCGGCGTTGCTCACCACGATGTCGATGCGTCCGAACTCCTGCACCGTTCGATCAATGATCAGTCGGCACTGCTCCGGCTTGGACACGTCCCCGGCGATGAGCACCGCCCGACGGCCTGCCTTCTCCACCCAGCCCGCCGTGTCCTTGGCGTCCTCGTCCTCACTCAGATAGGAGATCACGACGTCCGCACCCTCCCGGGCGAACGCGATGGCCACGGCCCGCCCGATGCCGCTGTCACCACCGGTGATCACCGCGACCTTGTCCGTCAACCGCCCGGCACCGACATACGATTCCTCACCGCAGTCCGGCGGCGGGGTCATCGCCGACTGGACACCCGGAGGCTCCTGCTGCTGCGCCGGCTGATTCATCACGTCCTCCTGGCTCCATGGATGTGCTGGACGTGGTCCCTGTTCCCGGCTGGACGCGAAGGCAATCACGATCACCCGCACGCCGTTGGCGTCGTCGGCCGGCACCGAGACGACGGAGCGTCCGGGTCAGGCTGTCGGATCCAGCCCGTGACCGGGGGTGCCCGTCTCCAGCAGGTACTCGGCCGCGGCGGTCAGAGTGCGGCCGGCGGCCGTTGCCCGGCGGCGGAGTTCACCGGTCGCTTCATCCGGTGGCAGGCCCTGATCGATCAGCCACCCGATGGCCCGGTGGAGGACCGCTGCCTGCGCGGGGTCGGACACCACCGGCGCCGCCGTGGTGGCGGCGCGGCCAGGCAGGTGCTGATCGAGCAGAACCTGGCCGTCCAACCCGACGGCGCGCCGGGTGTCCGAAGCCAACAAGGCGAACGCGTTTGCGTCCCGGGCGTAGAACATCACGACGCTGCCCGGACGGGCACCGGACAGCGAGTCGAGCGGCAGTTGCAGCGATGACCGGGCGGTCCATATGGCGGTGGGGTCGATCGCGGTCAGGGCGACCGGTTCCCCGGCCAACTGCAGGGTCATCCTCAGGCCGAGGAACGAGGGGACGACCGCGGTCACGTCGTCGATCAGTACGGCCAGAATGGCCTGCAGATCGGTGCCGGGGTCCTCCAGAGCGTCGGTCAACTCGCTGAGCTGCCGGCTCAAAGCCAACTCCATGGGGTGCTTGCTCCCCGGCGTCCCGATCGCTGATCAGTTACCACCGGAGCCGGCGGACGCCGGACGCATCCACCTGAACGTCCACGCCGTGCCACGGTCGGGACCGGGACCTCGGGGGGACGCAGTGCCCACATTACGCCGCGCCCACGTTACGCCGCCGCCGCTACGCCGCCGCCCACCGCGCGAGGTTATTTGTCCGCCCCGCCGGCCCGCCCGCGGGGGAATCGGCGACCGCTTCCACATAGCCGACTCAGGGTAGACGGTGTGCCTTCTCGAGTCCGTCGAGGATCAGATCCAGCCCGAACTCGAACTCGTTTCCGT
>JBIOVW010000912.1:0-5012 GCA_044867945.1 Nakamurella sp.
CAATGTCCGCACCTATGGCATCGGGCTGAGCGAATCCGGCGGCGCCGTCGGGCAGACCCAGTGGAGCATGTACACCGGCAGCGTGGGCGACTGGACGTTCACCGACCGGGACACCTGGGGCACCCACTTCAACTACGACGCGCCGCAGTTCCAGGAGACCATCGGCTGGTTCCGGTCGCTCATCGACAAGGGCTACATGCCGCCGCTGGAAAAGACCGTCGGTGCCTCGAACATCGACCAGTTCGGCGCCGGCAACTACGCGATGATCACCGAAGGGTCCTGGAACACCAACACGATCACCGGTAGCGCGGGTCTGACCGTGGGCATCGCCCCGACCCCGATCGGCCCCAGCGGTCATCGAGCCAGCATGTTCAACGGACTGGCCGACTCGATCTGGTCCGGCTCGCAGAATCAGGAGGCGGCCTGGAAGTGGGTGAAATACCTGGCGTCGCCCGCCTGCCAGAACCAGGTGGGTGAGCAGGGGGTCGTCTTCCCGGCGACCCGGACGGGCTCCGAGGCGGCCCAGGCCGCATTCGAAAGCCGGGGGATCGACGTCACCGCATTCACCCGACACATCGAGGAGGGCACCACGGTGTTGTTCCCGCTCACCGAGCACGGTGCCGCGATCATCCAGATCATGACGCCGGCGATGGACAGCGTGATCAACTTCTCCGCGGACCCGTCCTCGCTCACCGAGGCCAACGACCAGGTCAATTCGCTGTTCCCACAGACCGAGTGACCGGGGGACGGCGGGCGCACCTATGCTGCCGGACATGCAGAGGGTGGAGGCGACGTTCCCGACGTTGTCGCAGGCCTCCCGGCTCATCCTCGTCGATCTGTTGGTCCACGGTCCCGCCTCCCGGGCGGACCTGGCCCGACGAGCCGGCCTGTCACCGGCAAGTCTGACCCGCATCACCAAGTCGCTGTTCGAGGCCGACCTCGTCACCAATTCCGAGGCCGCCTCGCAGCAGCGGACCGGCCGCCCATCCCAACCGATGGACGTCAACACCGACCTGGCGCATCTGGTGGGTATAAAGGTGTCCGCCGACCAGTTGAATCTGGTGACCACCGACCTGCGCGCCATCCTGCTCACCGAACGTACCGTGGCCCTGCCGGCCAGCGATCCGGAGGCGGTGATCGCGGCGATCGTCGCCGGCGTCGAGAACGCCACCGACGCCGACCCGAGGATCGGCGCGGTCGGCATCAGCCTCGCCGGCCCAGTCCCAGCCGGCGCCGAAACCGTGCACATCTCACCGTTTCTCGGCTGGAGCGAGGTCCCGCTTGCCGCCCGCGTCCGGAATCGGACCGGGCTGCCGACCATCGTGGTGAACGATGTGCGGGCGTTCACCGCCGCCGAGCACTGGTTCGGTGCCGCGGCCGGAATCAGCAACTTCGCGCTGGTGACGATCGGCACGGGGGTGGGCTGCGGCCTTGTGGTGGACGACCGGCTGGTGGAGGGTGGAACGGGTGGCAGCGGCCAGATCGGGCACCTGCCCATCACCGAATGGGGTCCGCTGTGCGAGCGCGGGCATCGCGGCTGTGCGCGTGGCTACCTCTCGTCCGGCTCGGTGGCGCACCAGATGTCCGCCGTCCGGGGTCGCGCCGTCGAGTACGACGAGTTTCTCGCCCTGGCCGCCGACGGCGACCCGGCCGCGCTGCGCATCGTCGAGGAGGCCGGCCGGGCGCTGGGCACGGTGATCGGCATCATCGCGTCGATCTCGGCACCCGAGGTCGTGCTGATCTCGGGCGAAGGCGCCGGCCTGGCCGGCCTGGCCATGGACACCATCCGGCACTTCGCCCGGACCAGCGAACATTGGACGCTGCCCGACATCCCCATCAAGATCGTGGACTTCAGCTTCACCGAATGGGCCCGCGGCGCCGCGGTGATCGCCCTGCGGCATCTGTTGGACACCGCCGTGCGCCCGGAGGCCTGAGGACCCGCGGCAGTCCCGCGGCGGTCCCACCCAGGCGGCGCCGGCGGCCCCTCTCTTGGAGTTGATCATGTGGCTCTGCCAGCGGAATCACGGCGTGTCGTGGAAATCGTCGGCGTGTCTCAGGCAGAGCGCCATGATCAACTCAGAGGGGTGGGGTCGGGGCGGGGGTGCGGTCGGGGTGGGGGTGGGGGCGCGGCTCATCGGCCGGCCCTCCGGGCACCGGGTGTCAGGGTCAGTGCCTGGCGGCGTTGGTGGACCGTGAGGTACCGCAGCCCTTCGGACCCGGCTGCGATCCGACGCCGGGACCGGCGGGGCAGCCAGATCAGCGCCCCGGTTTCGAGGGGGATCTCGCCGATCTCGGTGACGAGCCGCCCGGAGCCGCTGAGCACGTGCAGGAGAACGTCGATCTCGGGGCCGGCGTGCGCGTCGACCGAGCCGCCCGCGGGCAGTGCGACGACGTTGGAATCCAGGTCACGATCGCGCATCTGGAGCTTCCAGATCGCGCCGGTCGCATCCCGTGCGGCCGCGCGGACCGCCGCGCCGGTGTTGATCAGAACCCGGGGGAGCGGCGTCGAGGTGAGCTTGGTGATCCGGATCCGCCAGTCGCGGGGCTGCTCGGCCAGGTACTCCCAGCGGTGACTGCCGGGATGGTCGATCTCGAACTCGTCCCGCAGGTGCATGGGATCGTGGTCGTTGACCAACACAAGCGAACCACCCACCGGCAGCTCTCGGTAGGCGGCGAAGATTGTCGGGTGCTTGTCCGGCTTGGCCAGTGGGCGCACATCCACGATGGGCTCGATGGCCTGCTGTTCGATCATCCGTTGCCTCCTCGGAGTTTACACAAAGCTGTCTTGTGTAAACTATCACCGAGCAGACGCACCACCCCCGAGGGCCGGCTGGTGCTCGGCGCAGTTGACCCGCAGGTCGGCGGTGTGCAGATCGATCCCCAACAGGGTGCAGTGATGCCCGGTGTCGTACCACTGCCGGTGGAACCGGCAGGTGAAGCAGGTCCGCGCCACGTCGATGATCCCCACATCCAGCAGCAGGCCGATCAGTCGCAGCATCGCCTCGAGCGTCGTCTCCTGCAGGTCGCGGGGGATCGCGGCCACGGCGGCCCATAGCCGGTCCTGGGCACGATCGAGTTCGCCGGCCAGCGCCAGGCCGCCGGCGGTCAACGCGACTCCCGTGCGGCGTCGATCCCGCATTGACCGGGCCCGGACAAGCAGGTTCTTGGACTCCAGTGCGCGCAACGAATCGGTGATGGTCGGCTGCGACACGCCCAGCTCCACCGCCAGCATGCCGACCACCGGCTCCGGCGGCGGACCGGCGGCGACCGTGCTCAACAGGTCCAGCTGCAGTGGCGTGAGCCCGTGCCGAGATGCGATCGCCTGACGGAACTGTCGCTGTCCGCGGGCCAGCCGGTCGATCGCGTCGACGATCTTGCCGGGCAGCGGGTCAGCGGCAAGGTCATCGATCACCACACCCTCGGACAATACGGCCGCGCCCACAGCGCCACCGACAGCACCACCGCCTTGAACCACGCCTGGTACATGGCCTCGACCTGCCGCGCATCGGACTCGCCCCGTTCCAGGAACGGGCGGATGGTGACGGTGATGGGGACGATCAGCGCGATCAGGTGCCGAATCGGTACGTGCGTCGACGGCGAATCCACTCCGTCGGTGACGTTCTTCTTCGACGTGTGGCGCAGGCCGATCTCTTCCTGGTAGGCCAGCCAGTCGGCGCCGTGATCGCTGCGGCACAGGTCGACGATCCACTGCCCGAAGCGCTCCCGCACGCCGGCCAGGTAGGCGGCGTCGGGTTGGCCGTCCGCACCGGCGAACTCCTTGACCAGGTGGGCGTGCGAACCGACGAACCCGTACCAGACGTCCAGGATCGCCTCGGTCTGCGGGCCGAGGATGTCCGCCGCCCGGTGCAGCGCCGCGGCGTCGGCCTCGGTCCAGAGCACCGACTGCTGCAACTCCTCGAAATCGGTCGCGGTGACCGGTGAATCGCTGACTGTGGCGTTTGTCTCGTGCGGTGCCATGGCGGATCCCTTCGGTGTCGAACCGGCGCGGCGAGTCCAGCACCCAAAGGATAGGAGTCCTATGTACTTCGCACAAGACGGCCGCGCTTTCACGGTCGGTCGTGGGGTCAGGCCTCCTGGACGCTCCGGCGCCGCTGCCCGTACACGCCGCCCGAGCTGTAGCTGGCGATGTCGGCCACGACGGCCAGCCCGAGCCACAGCCAGTCGAAGCCGTTGACGCCGCCGGGTGCGACCAGCACGTACATCAGGGTGGTCCACGGCGCGAGGAGGAACCCGAGGAAGGGCAGCCAGAAGCTGGAGAAGGTGACGTCCCAGCGCAGCGGCTCGAATAGCCACCAGAGCGCGATCGCCGCGCGCGGTCCGAAGAACAACAGGATGACGAACAGGCACATGACGCGGTCCTCCGGGTGGGTGACAAGGAGGCGGATGCCGCCGACGCCAGCATCGCCCACCTGCGAACGGATCGGCATCGTCCGGACCGGATGGGCCGGTCGGGGATCCGCGCGTCCGATCCCGTTCGCCCCGCCCGAATCGATCATGAAGGACACGCCCTTGTTCCTCCGGTTTGAGGGCGTGTCCTTCATGATCAACTGCGGGCGGGGGGGTCAGCGCGCCGCCGGGACTCTCGCCGGCGGCCAGTGCAGCGCCCGACCCAGGGCGGCCAGCACCGATTCGTGCATCGCCTCGGACACCGTCGGGTGGGCGAAGACGATGTCCGCCAACGACTCGGCGGTCGCCTCCAGCCCGCGGGCGATGCCGAACCCCTGGATCATCTCGGTCACCTCCGGGCCGACCAGGTGCGCGCCCAGCAGCTCGCCGGTCTCGCCGTCGAATATCGTCTTGACGAACCCAGCCGGCTCGTTCAACGCGAGCGCCTTCCCGTTGCCGGCCAGGTCGAACACGCCGACCTGCAGCGATCTGCCGGTGTCCCTGGCCTGCTTCTCCGTCAGCCCCAGGCTGGCCACCTGGGGCCGGCTGTAGGTGCAGCCGGGCACGTAGCCCCGATCCAGCGGGCGCACGCCGGGTTCGCCGAC
>JBIOVW010000913.1:0-7831 GCA_044867945.1 Nakamurella sp.
GCAGCACCGCGTTGATGTCGGTGTAGGAGGCGCCGGTGAACGTCGGGTTCCGGTTGGAGAACAGCAGCTCGTACCGGTCGTACCAGTACTGCACCGCCTTGAGCAGGACGAACGCGGCGACCAGCAGGGACAGCTGCATGGTGGCCTGCGGGGTGACCTTGCGGCCCGGCCCGGACAGGCGGATGCCGCCGAACAGGTACTGCACGACGGCCACCAGCACGAAACACACAGCGATGATCACGAACAACCAGCCCAGGATCAGCTGGATCATCGGCAGGGTGAAGACGTAGAAGCCGACGTCGTTGCCGAACTCCGGGTCGGTCGTGCCGAAGTCGCCGCCGTTGAGCCAGAGCTGGACGATCGTCCAGTCCGACTGCGCGGACAGTCCGCAGATCAGCCCGACCAGCCCCGAGATGCCGAATGCGAACAGCTTGGGCCGTGCGGTGACGATCGTCCGGTAGGGCGCGAGGGGATCGGAGTCGTTCGTCGGCACGAACACCGGCCGCGACCGGTAGGCCAGGTACATGGCCAGGAAGACCAGGCCGGCCGACCCGAGTCCGGCGATCAGGAACATGATGATCCGGCTGATCGCCTGGGTGGTGAAGACCTCGCGGAACCCGACCTCGCCGTACCAGAGCCAGTCGACGTAGATGCCGACGAACTGGAACCACAGGATCGCCAGGACGGCCAGGCTGACCAGCGCGATCAACACCCGCTTGGCGCGCTTGGACATCGTGGGCAATCCAACGGGGGGCCGCATGGCCACGGGTGAACTCCTCGGGTCGTCTCTCGAGCACCGAGCCCGACGATCATCACTGCCGAACCCGGTAGCCATCGCCGGGTCGACACGAACGTCCGTGCTCGCACCCTCAACTGTAGGCATCGGCCGCAGGTTCCCCGGACCGCACAACGATCCGGCAACTCTCACGCGAACCTCATCCGGTGGCGGCGCGTGCAAAAATCGGCGCGATGAGCACCCCCGACTGGTCCGAGGACCCGGATCTGGCCGCGGCGCTGACCGAGGTGGAGGAGTTTGTCGCCGACGCCGGGTGGGATCGCCCGCCGCAGCTGTTCGCGCTGGTCCGCACCGAAGAGCTGGCCGAGGCCGAACCGTCGCTGGCAGCCGGTCTCGGCGGGTCGGAGTTCACCCCGATCGCGCAGGACGCGCTTCCGGATGCCGATCTCGAGCGGGCCCTGGCCCAGGTCTCCTGGCCGCCCGCGGTGTCCGGTTGCGTGCTCGTCCAGGAGATCGTGGTGCTGCCGCCCAGCGCCGGGGAGGCGTTGTCGCAGGACCCGACGACGGCCGCGGCGCAGGCGTCGACCCATCCCGACCGGACCGAGGCGCGGCTGGTCGCCGGGGTGCTCCGGGACGGTCGACGCGCGTGTCTGCTGCGGGTCCGGGCCGACCTGCCGGACGGTGGCCAGATACCGCTTGTGCGCGGCGCCCAGCTCGCGCCCAACCTGCTCGACAGCCTGGCGCTGACCCTCGAATAGTCGGCCGAGCTTGTGAGGCCGTCAGCAGCCGGGCGGCGTGCCGCCCGCCCGCAACGTCGCCAGCGCCGCCGTCGCCTCCTCCAATGTGGCCACCCCGACCAGCTGCAACCCGTCCGGGACCTGGGTGAGCGCCTCGGCGCAGTTGCCGGCGGGCACCAGAAACACGGTGGCGCCCGCCTCCCGCGCCGCGATCATCTTCAGCAGAATGCCGCCGATCGCCCCTACGTTGCCGTCCGCGTCGATCGTGCCGGTGCCGGCGATGAACTTCCCGCCCGTGAGGTCCTCGTCGGAGAGCCGATCGATGATGCCGAGGGTGAACATCAGACCCGCGGACGGGCCGCCGATCCGTTCCAGCGCGATGGTGATGTCGAACGGGGCCTGCGGTCTTTCCACCGCACCGATGCCCAGCACGCCCTGCGGTCCGACGGCCGGGTTGCTGCCCAGTGTCACCTTCTCGGTGACGGGCCGGCCGTCACGGTCGACGGTGACGGACACGGTCTGGCCGGGCGTGGTGCCGGCCAGCGCGGCCTGCAGGGATGAGAAGTCGGTGATCGGGGTGCCGTCGAGCTCGACGATCTTGTCCTGCGGCCGCAGGATGTCGGAGCTGGGCGAGTCCTCGGTGATGTCCCCGACGTACACGACGTTCGGGTAGTCCAGGTAGCGCAGGGCGGCGATCTCCGCCGCCGACTGGGAATCCCGGAACGCCTGCGCGTTCTGCGCCTCGACCTGCTCGACGGTCCGGTCCGGCGGGAAGTAGTCCTCCCGCGGGGCAAGGGCGAACCGCCCGGACGCCCACAGCCCCAGGCCCTCGAACAGCGTGACACCGTCACTGATCGAGATCGTGGTCATGTTCAGGTTGCCCTCGGCGGGCTGCTCCTGGTCCGCTGCGGCCGGCACCCCGTCCCCCGTGAAAGTGATCACCTGCGTGCCGTCGACGGTGCCCAGGACGTTGTAGGTCACGCCGGGCGACACCGCCACGTAAGGGATCGGGATCGCCACCGCGGCGGTCAGCAGCACCGCGCTGGCCGCCCCGCCCACGACGAGGGTGCGCCCGCGCGCGGACAGCCGGGTGAACCAGGACATGGCTGCATCTTCCCCGACGAGCTCCGGGCCGCGGCACCGACCGGATCGTTCACACCCACGCCACCCAGGGCGGGCGAATGTGCGTAACGTGGGCCGCATGACGAATCTGCCCTTCGGATTCAGCCCATCCGGAGACGACGACCCCGAAGGCAAACCGGGCCAGGGCCCGGGGCCGGGCGGTTTCGACCTCGGCCAACTCGGCTCGATGCTGTCCCAGCTGGGACAGATGATGTCGCAGGCCAACGCCTCGGGCGCGTCGTCCGGACCGGTCAACTACGACCTGGCCCGCCGCCTGGCCACCTCGCAGGTGCCGGCCTCGCACCCGGCATCCGCGGTGGACGTGAACAAGGTGGTCGAGGCGGTCGGCCTGGCCGAGGTGTGGCTGGACGGCGCCACCGCGCTGCCGGCCGGCGCCCGCACCGCGACGGCCTGGACGCCCCGCCAGTGGATCGACGCGACCATGCCGACCTGGGAGAAGCTCTGCTCCCCCATCGCCGAGCAGGTGTCGAGGGCCTGGGTCGACGGGCTGCCCGAGCAGGCCAAGGCCCAGGCCGGCCCCTTGCTGGCGATGATGGGGTCGATGGGCGGCATGGCCTTCGGCTCCCAGCTCGGCCAGGGGCTGGCTCAGCTGGCCACCGAGGTGCTGACCTCCACCGACGTCGGCCTGCCGCTCGGCCCGGAGGGAACCGCCGCGCTGCTCCCCCGGTCCGTCGCTGAGTTCGGCGCGGGGCTGAACCTGCCCGAGGACCAGGTGCGGCTGTACCTGGCGGCCCGGGAGGCGGCCCACCACCGGCTGTACGCGGGCACCCCGTGGCTGCGGGACCGGGTCATCTCGCTGATCAGTGACTACGCCCGGGCGATCTCGGTGGACTTCTCCGCCGTCGAGCAACTGGCGTCCTCGATCGACCCCTCCGACCCCTCGAGCATCGAGGCGGCGCTCGGCCAGGGGATGTTCGAGCCGACGATCACCCCCGGCCAGCAGGCCGCGATGGCCGAACTGGAGACGTTGCTGGCCCTGGTCGAGGGCTGGGTGGACACCGTGGTCGCCGAGGCGGTCGGCGAGCGGCTGCCCGGCGCGGGCGCCCTGCGCGAAACGCTGCGCCGCCGCCGCGCCACCGGGGGTCCGGCCGAGCAGACCTTCGCCACGCTGATCGGACTCGAGCTGCGGCCGCGGCGGCTGCGGGCCGCCGCCGAGCTGTGGCAGTCGGTCGGCGCCTCCCGCGGCACCGACGGCAGGGACGCGTTGTGGGCCGACCCCGGTCTGCTGCCCTCGGGCAAGGACCTGGACGACCCGCAGGGATTCATCGAGCGGGACAAGCAGTTCGCCGAGCTGCTGGCCGGGCTCGGCGACATCGAGACCCAGTTGCTGGGCAAGCCGGACGACCAGGATGCGGACGCCGCGCCGGACGCCGACAAGCCCGACGAGGAGCCCCCGCCGCGCGCCGGCTGATCCGAGGTGTGACCGCGCCGGCCGTTGGCCGGGTCAGACTGCGCTGGACGGGCGCCACAGGTTGATGCCTGAATCGACCGCATGCGATTCGATCCGGTGCAGTTCGTCGTCGTCGAACGACAGGTTCGCGGTGGCGGCCAGGTTGTCCTCCAACTGGCCCACCGACGAGGCGCCGACCAGCACCGACGTCACCCGCTGGTCGCGTAGCGCCCAGGACAGGGCCAGCTGCGCCAGCGACTGGCCGCGCGCCGCGGCGATGTCGTTGAGCGCACGGATGTGCGTCAGCGCCTCGTCGGTCAGCAGGTCGGTGGACAGCGACCCGCCCCGGGCCGCGCGGGAATCGGCCGGCACCCCGCCCAGGTACTTGTCGGTCAGCATGCCCTGGGCCAACGGGGAGAACGCGATGCAGCCCACCCCCAGTTCGCCGAGGGTGTCCAGGAGGCCGTCCTCGATCCACCGGTTGAGCATCGAGTAGGACGGCTGGTGGATCAGCAGCGGTGTGCCCATTTCGGCGAGAATCGACGCTGCTTGCCGCGTTCGGTCCGGGGAGTACGAGGAGATGCCGGCGTACAGCGCCCGGCCCGAGGCGACCGCGGTGTGCAGCGCACCCATCGTCTCCTCCAGCGGGGTGTCCGGGTCGGCGCGGTGCGAGTAGAAGATGTCGACATAGTCCAGGCCCATCCGCGTCAGCGAGGCGTCGAGCGAGGCCAGCAGGTACTTGCGGGAGCCGAGGTCGCCGTACGGACCGGGCCACATGTCGTACCCGGCCTTCGTGGAGATGACGAGCTCGTCGCGGTACGGGCGGAAGTCCTCCGCCAGCAGCCGGCCGAAGTTGATCTCGGCCGACCCGTACGGCGGACCGTAGTTGTTGGCCAGGTCGAAGTGGGTGACGCCGAGGTCGAACGCCCGGCGGAGCACGGCCCGCTGGGTGGCCAGCGGATTGACGTTGCCGAAGTTCTGCCACAGGCCGAGTGACACCGCCGGCAGGAGCAGGCCGCTGCGGCCGGTTCGGCGGTAGGGCATCGTGTCGTAGCGATTCTGTGCTGGTGCATAAGCCATGCGGTCAGTCTGTCAGCCGCACGCCGAACCGATATCCGGTGGGCCGTCGGGACGCCGCCGTGGCAAATCCCCGGCCGGACCCAGCGCTGCGGGTACGGTGAGCGCCGGTCCGATCCACGGATCGAGCGGGTGCGGATTTCCGGCGATGAGGCCATTGGGGCACCGGCGGGCCGCCGCGGAGGAAAGGAAGGGCCGATGGCCGAGACCTACAACGGCTACTGCGTGAAGTGCAAGGAGAAGCGGGACTTCGAGGGCGAGGTGGCCGAGACCAACGGCCGCCGGATGGCAAAGGGCACCTGTCCGGTCTGTGGCACGAAAATGAACCGGATCCTCGGCAAGGCCTGATCGCCGGCCCGGCGACCGGCCGGTTCCTGCCTCGTCGCCCGAGCTTGCGAGGGCCGCCATACGACCCGAGTTGTCCACAGCCGACGCCGTTCTTGTGGACAACTCGAACCACCGCCGCCGTCATCCGTCACGCTGGTGGGCGGGGTGATGGTCGAGGTGGCACTTCCTGAGATCGCGCGGATCGACATGTCCGCCAGGTACGCGTTGTCCGCCGACGTTCCGCTGATCGTGCGGGGCCCGGACGAGTTGCAGATCGGCGTCGAGGAACCGCGGCGGTTCCTGCTGCGCAACGCGCCGCGGGAGGCGTCGAGCATCCTGTCCGGGCTGGACGGCACCGTGCCGGTGGGCTCGGTGCTGATGACGCACGACGCCGACCCGATGGTGTGGAGCGCTCTGCTGGGCGAGCTGCTGGCGGCCGGGCTGCTGGCCCCGGTTGACGGCGGTGCCGGTCCGAGCCCCGGACCCGGTCACCTGTCGCAGGAACACATCGGCCTGGTCCACCGGCACGGGCCCGCTGCCGCAAGCCGGATCCTGCAGGCCCGGCGGGACGCGCTGGTGGTGGTCCGCGGCGACTCGCCGGCCGCTTCCCTGGTCGCGACGTTGGTGGCCGCGGCCGGGGTCGGTCATGTGCACCACGACCCCACCCGGCCGGGTCCGTCCACCGATCCGCCCACGTGCACCGGCCCGGGCGCGGCTGCGGCCATCCGCGCGGTGAACCCCGTGGTCCGCACCCATCCGCCGGCCCCGCACCAGTCGCCGGCCCTGGTGGTTCTGGCCGCCGACCCGATGCCCGACCTCGGCCTGGCCGCGACGCTGGTCCAGCAGCGCATCCCCCACCTCGTGGTACTCACCCAGGCCGGCCGGGCACTCGTCGGCCCGCTGGTGCTGCCCGGGCGGTCGAGTTGCCTGGGCTGCGTGCACCGCCACCGCGTCGACGCCGACCCCGGCTGGCCCGAGGTGGCCCGCCATCTCGCTTCGCAGCTGCCGCGGGCCCCGGTGACCGTGTCCGCCATCGCGGCCGGATTCGCGGCGGCCCAGGTGCTGGACCTGCTCGACGGATCTGCGGCGCCGGCCACGCTGAACGGCTCGGTCGAGTGGAGCCCGGACGGGCTGTCCGTCCGTCGCCGCACCTGGCCCGGACATCCCGGCTGCGGATGCCGCGCCGGCTGACCGACCCTGGGGTCGGGCGGACGGGTTCGGCGACGCGAGGGGCGTCCCCCGGCTTTGACACAATGGGCCGGTGGCCGACATCCCCCGCGGTGCCCTGAATCGGACCGCGCGGCTGGCCAGCCTCCCGCTGTCGGCCGCCGGGCGGGCCACTCTCGGCCTCGGCCAGCGCCTGGCCGGACGGGACCGCGGCGAGGTCGCCAGCGAGCTGCAACGGCGCACCGCCGAGCAACTCTTCGAGGTGCTGGGCACCCTCAAGGGCGGCGCGATGAAGTTCGGCCAGGCCCTGAGCGTCTACGAGGCGGCGATCCCCGACGAGTACGCCGCGCCGTACCGGGAGGCGCTGACCAAGCTGCAGAACGCCGCCCCGCCGATGCCGCCGGCGACCGTGCACAAGATCATGGCCCACCAGTTCGGTACGGGCTGGCGGTCCCGGTTCGCCGAGTTCGACGACACCGCCGCAGCGGCGGCCAGCATCGGCCAGGTGCACCGCGGCGTCTGGCACGACGGCCGCCCGGTCGCGGTGAAGCTGCAGTACCCGGGGGCGGACGCGGCGCTGCGCACCGACCTGGACCAGCTGTCCCGGGTCGCTCCGCTGATCGGCATCGCGATCCCGGGTACCCAGATGCGGCCTCTGCTGGCCGAGCTGCGTGAACGCATCCTGGAGGAGCTGGACTACGCGCACGAGGCGGACAACCAGCGGGCGTTCGCCGCGGCCTACGCCGGCGACGAGAAGTTCCTGGTACCACGGGTGGTGGCCAGCGCCCCGAAGGCGATCGTCGCCGAGTGGGTGGACGGCATCTCCCTGAACAGGATCATCGCCGACGGCACGACGGAGCAGCGGGACCGCGCCGGCAGCCTGCTCACCGAACTGCACTTCGCCGCGCCGGCGCGGGTCGGGCTGCTGCACGCGGACCCGCACCCCGGCAACTATCTGCTCACCGATGACGGCCGGCTGGCGGTCATCGACTTCGGGTCGGTGGCCAGGTTGCCCGACGGCGCGCCACCCATCATCGGCCGGGTCACCCGGCTGGCCCTGGACGGTCATGCGGACCGCGTGCTACGGGCCCTGCAGGTGGAGGGTTTCATTCCCGACGGCTACGAGCCGGATCCCGAACTGCTCATGGACTACCTGGTGCCGTTCATCGAGCCGTTGCGGCACGAGACCTTCCATTTCACCCGGGCCTGGATGCAGGCGCAGGCGGGCAGGATGTCGAACTTCTCCAGCGAGGA
>JBIOVW010000914.1:0-4160 GCA_044867945.1 Nakamurella sp.
CCCAGGAAGGTCAGCGCCTGGTCGACGCCGAGCTCACCGGCACGCGCCATGAAGGCGCGGATGTCCTTGGGCAGGCAGCCGCCACCGAAACCGACCCCGGCGTTGAGGAAGCGCCGGCCGATGCGGGCGTCGTGGCCGATCGCGTCGGCCAGCATCGTCACATCGGCACCGGTGGCCTCGCAGAGCTCGGCCATCGCGTTGATGAAGGAGATCTTGGTGGCCAGAAACGAGTTCGCGGCCGCCTTGACCAGTTCCGCGGTCGGGTAGTCGGTGGCGACCAGCGGGGTGCCCGCCGTCAGCGGGGCGGCGTACACCTCGTCGAGCATCCGGCGAGCCCGCTCACCGTCCGCACCGTCGGGCAGGCCGTAGACGATCCGGTCCGGATGCAGGGTGTCGTGCACCGCGTAGCCCTCGCGCAGGAACTCCGGATTCCAGGCGAGCGCGGCCTCCGGCTGGGCGTCCCGGACCTGACCGGACAGCCGGGCCGCCGTGCCCACCGGCACCGTGGACTTGCCGACCACCAGGTCGCCCGGCGACAGGTGTGGCAACAGCGCGGTGACCGCGGCGTCCACGTAGGCCATGTCGGCGGCGTACTCGTTACGCTTCTGCGGGGTGCCCACGCACACGAAGTGCACATGCCGGCCCCGCGCGTCCCCCATGTCGGAGCTGAACCGCAGCCGCCCGGTGGCCAGGGCGCCCGCCAGCAGCTCGGGGAAGCCGGGCTCGAAGAAGGGGGCGACCCCGTCGTTCAGCTTGCCGATCTTCGCCGCGTCCACGTCGATCCCGAGCACGTCGTGGCCGAGCTCGGTCATGCAGGCGGCGTGCACCGCGCCGAGATAGCCGCAGCCGATCACGGTCATGGACGTCATGGGAGTGCCTTCCGACGGGTCGCTCGGGTCCGAGCACGATCCTGACATCTTGCCGTGCGTGGGCCGTCAGCCGGCCAGGAGCAGCTTGCGGAAGTAGTCGATGGTGGACGCCAGTCCCTCGGCCAGTTCGACCGTCGGCTCCCAGCCGAGTACCTCGCGGGCCTTGGTGATGTTGGGCTGCCGCTGCGTCGGGTCGTCGGCCGGTAGCGGGTGGAACTCGACGGCGACGTCCCCGCCGACCAGTTCGAGCACCCGGTCGGCCAGTTCCTTCATGGTGAACTCGTTGGGGTTGCCGATGTTGATCGGCCCGGTGACCTCGTGGTCGGTGGCCATCAGCCGCAACAGGCCGTCCACCATGTCGTCGACGTAGCAGAACGAGCGGGTCTGGCTGCCGTCGCCGTAGATGGTCAGCGGACGGCCGGTCAGCGCGGAGACGATGAAGTTGGACACCACCCGGCCGTCGTCCGGCCGCATGCCCGGGCCGTAGGTGTTGAAGATGCGGGCGACCTTGATCGGCATGTCGTGCTGGCGGCGGTAGTCGAAGAACAGGGTCTCCGCGCAGCGCTTGCCCTCGTCGTAGCAGGACCGGATGCCGATCGGGTTCACATGCCCCCAGTACGACTCCTCCTGCGGGTGCACCTCTGGGTCGCCGTACACCTCGGAGGTGGAGGACAGCAGGATCTTGGCCTTGGTCCGTTTGGCCAGGCCCAGCATGTTGATCGAGCCCATGACGGAGGTCTTGGTGGTCTGCACCGGGTCCCGCTGGTAGAACACCGGCGACGCCGGGCAGGCCAGGTGGTAGATCTCGTCGACCTCCACGTACAGCGGGAAGGTCACGTCGTGCCGCATGACCTCCAGGTTCGGGTGGGACAGCGTGTCGGCCAGGTTGCTGCGGCTGCCCGAGTAGTAGTTGTCCACGACCAGGACCTGGTGACCCTGGGTCAACAGCCGGCCGACCAGATGGGAGCCGATGAAGCCGGATCCGCCGGTGACCAGGATCGTGCGTTCCGTCATGTCGATCTCTTCTCGGGTCGATCTCTTCTAGCGGCCGCAGCGGTTGTCCGCCGACGAGCGCGGCGGTGGTGCCCGGACTTTATCCGGACCGTGTGCAACAACGGCGGAACTTCTAGGCCGGTGTTGAGCGGCCGGGGCGATTCCCAGGCAGTATCGTCGGCCTGACCGACGCCGCCTGGGGAAGGGCCGACCTTACCGGTAACCGACCTGGAGTCTTGAAGTGATGGACAACCTGGCTACCTCGGAGTACGAGCACGACGTGGTCGTCATCGGGGGTGGTGGCCATGTCGGGCTGCCGTTGGCCATCGCCTTCGCGTCCCGCGGACTGTCGGTGGTGGTGCACGACATCAGCGATCGGGCCGTGGCGTTGGTCAATGCCGGTGTGCTGCCCTTTCTCGAGCCGGGGGCCGCGCCGATGCTCAGGAGCGCACTCGACCAGGGTCGGATCACCGCGTCGACCGACCCGGCCGTGGTTTCCACGGCCGAGAACGTGGTGGTCGTGATCGGCACTCCGGTCGACGAGCATCTGAATCCGGATCCGCGGGCGATCCCGCGCGCACTCGGCCGGTCGGCGGCCCACTTCCGGGACGGCCATCTCCTGGTGCTTCGCAGCACCGTCTATCCGGGCGTGACCGCGTTGGTCGAGCGGATGGTCGCCGACCTGGGGCTCGACATCGACGTCGCCTTCTGTCCGGAGCGGATCGCCGAGCACCACGCGATGGAGGAGCTGTTCTCGCTTCCGCAGATCGTCTCGTCACGGACCAACCGTGGTCAGAAGCGCGCCGAGGCGCTGTTCGGGCGGCTGACCGGCACGGTCGTGCCGATGCAGCCCGAGGAGGCCGAGCTGGCGAAGCTCTTCACGAACACCTGGCGATACATCAAGTTCGCGGCGGCGAACCAGTTCTACATGATGGCCAACGATCGCGGACTGGACTTCGACCGGATTCGCGCCGGCCTGACGCTGGACTACCCGCGGGCCGCCGACCTGCCCGGGGCCGGCTTCGCGGCCGGGCCATGCCTGTTCAAGGACACCATGCAACTGGCGGCATTCAGCGACAACCAGTTCGCCCTCGGGCACGCCGCGATGCTGGTGAACGAGGGCCTGCCGCTGTACCTGGTCAGCCGGCTCGAACGGCGGTTCCGACTGGCCGATCTGACGGTCGGGATCCTCGGCATGGCCTTCAAGGGCGGGTCCGACGACATCCGATCGAGCCTGTCGTACAAGCTGCGCCGGGTGCTGTCGTTCAAGGCCAAGGATGTGCTGACCACTGACCCGTACGTCTCGGTCGATCCGGACCTGCTGCCACTGGAAACTGTGCTCGAGCGCAGCGACCTGCTGGTGCTCGCGACGCCGCACCGGGAGTATCGGGACATCGTCACCGACAAGCCGGTGGCAGACATCTGGAACCTGCTGGGCAACGGTGCCCAAGTATGACCATGCCTCCCGGCCCGCGCGTCACCGTGGTGATTCCCGCTTACAACGAGGGCGAGAACATCGTTCCGCCACTGGGCCGGCTCCTCGAGGGGATCCAGCTCGACTGCGAGGTGGTGGTCGTCGTCGATTTCCCCGAGGACACCACCATCCCCGTTGTCGAGCGCTTGTCCGCGGACGAGCCGAGGGTCCGGGTGGTCGTCAGCACCTACGGCCGGGGGCCCGCGAACGCCATTCGATACGGGATCGACGCCGCGCAGGGTCCGACTGTCGTCGTGACCATGGCGGACGGCTGCGACGACCCCCGGCAGATCGACGACCTGGTTCGCCTGGTGGAGCGGGGCGTGGTGGTGGCCGCGGCTTCCCGGTACATGCCGGGCGGGCAGCAGGTCGGTGGCCCCTTCGTCAAGTCCATGCTGTCGCGCACCGCCGGTCGGTCCTTGCACCTGCTCACCCGGATCGGCACCCGAGATGCCACGAACTCCTTCAAGGCCTATGACAGGCAGTTCGTGCGGGAGGTCGGGATCCACTCGCGGGACGGGTTCGAGATCGGACTCGAACTCACGGCCAAGGCCCGTCGACTTGGCAGGCCGGTCGCCGAGATACCGACAATCTGGCTCGACCGGACGGTCGGCGAATCCAATTTCAAGCTGGTCAAGTGGCTCCCGCATTACTTGCGCTGGTACCGCTTCGCATTTCGTCCGCGCGTGGACGTCGCCACCCTGCGCACCGAGGCCGAACACCTCGTCGATTCGAACGGTCGGGGCTAGCCGGAAATCGGTTCCAGCCGGGCGACGGACCGGCGACACCAATCGGAACACCACAGAAATGGATGGGTCATGAAC
>JBIOVW010000915.1:0-2292 GCA_044867945.1 Nakamurella sp.
CTACGCGGGATGCATTCCCTGCGCAGCGCGCTGGCCGTGGCCATGATCGGCGGCGGCACGCCGATACCGGTGATATCGGCCGTGCTGGGACACGCCGGCAGCGACACCACCCAGGCCTACTACCTGCGGTTCGACACCGAACGGCTGCGCTGCTGCGCGTTGGACGTCGAAGACGTCACCGAACCGGCCCAGGCGGGTGAGCGTGATGCCTGAGGCCGTGGCGACGCTGCCGGACCTGGTCGCCGATCTGGTCGCGGTGCGCCACGCCGGCGGATACCGGTTCAAGGTCCCGGAGCGGGTGCTGCGCCAATTCGCGGACCACTGCGAGCGGGAAGGCTACCCGGGCGGATCGATCACCAAGGAAGCGGTCGACGGGTTCCTCTACGGCCGTCACCTGCGCGCGTCGACCGTCCGGCGCAACGAATTGGCGCTGCGTCAACTGGCCGGCCACGCCCGGACCGTCGGCTGGCACGCCTACCTGCCGGCCGGGGCGACCCGCGTGCGTGTCCGTCACCAGGTGCCGTACGTGTTCACCGACGACGAGGTGCGCCGCTTGTGCGCCGCGATCGACTCCCAGCGCATGTCCAGTTTCACGAACAAGTCGATGGTCGACCCGGTTCTTTTCAGGGTGCTCTACGGGGCCGGCCTGAGGGTCTCCGAGGCGCTGAACCTGGCCCTGTCGGACGTGGACACCGACGACGGGACACTGAAGATCCGCGACTCGAAAAACGGTCAGGGCAGGACCATCCCGATCACCGGCCGGCTCACCGCAACCCTGGGTGCATATCTGGCGGCCGCGCACCCGGCGCCCGAGCCCGGCGACCACGTCTTCTACAGCCGGGCCCCGGGCAGGCCCATCAACCAGTCGACCATCTACCTGCGGTTCCGCGGCTACCTGACCGACGCGGGCATCCCGCACTTCGTCGGCGGCCCCCATCCGCACTCCCTGCGACACGGCTTCGCCGTGGCCAACCTGCGGCGCTGGGCCAACGACGGGGCCGACCTGTCCGTGATGCTGCCCTACCTGGCCTGCTACATGGGCCACGCCGACCTCCGCGGAACCCAGTACTACCTGCGGCTTACCGCCGACGCCTACCCCGAGGTGCTGGCCAAAGCCGAAATCCGGTTCGGCTACGTCATCCCCGCACCGGCCCAGGACCAGTCATGACGCCGCAGCAGCGGCCGGCACCGCCACCGGACCTGGCTGGGCGCTACCTGGCGAAGTTCTTCACCGACTACCTCGCCGGGGAACGCGCGGCATCACCCAGGACCATCGCCTCCTACCGGGACGCGCTCAAACTCCTGCTCATCTGGTTCAAGACCGCCGAGCACATCCCACCCGAGAAGCTGCGCCTGGCCGACCTCGACCGACCCCGCATCCTGCGGTTCCTGACGTGGTTACAGACCGAGCGGCGCTGCTCGGCGTCCACCCGCAACCAGCGCCTCGCGGTGATCAGATCGTTCTGCCGCTACACCGCGGTCGAACAGCCCGACCACCTCGACCAGGTCACCCACATCCTGGCGATCCGGCAGAAGAACACCCCGGCCCCGAGTCTGGGGCACCTGAACGGCGACGAGGTCAAGACGCTGCTGGCCGAACCCGGCACGAACGGCGCACGCGCCATCCGGGACACCGTGCTGCTGTCCCTGGCCTACGACACCGCCGCCCGCGTCCAAGAACTCTGCGACCTGAACGTCGCCGATGTCCGCCGCGGCACCCCGATGACGGTGACGATCCGCGGGAAGGGATCCAAGATCCGGTACCTGCCCGTGACCGGCCCGACCGCCGGGCTCGTCGCCAACTACCTCGCGCACCACCAGCCGCAACCCGGCGTCGGTGCCGACACGAACCCGCTGTTCCACGGGCCGAACCACTCCCGGTTGACCAGGTCCGGGGTGGCCAAACTCCTGGCCCGGCACGTGCGAGCCGTCCGCGCGCGCGACCCCGGCTGGGCTCCCGGGCTGCGCGTCACACCCCGCACCCTGCGGCGCAGTCGAGCGATGCACCTGATCCAGGCCGGCGTGAACCTGATCTACATTCGGGACCTGCTCGGCCATATCGACATCGCCACCACCGAGATCTACGCCCGCGCCGACGCCGAGACCAAACGCAAAGCGATCGAGAACGCCTACCAGCCACTGACCCCCGAAACGCTGCCCGACTGGACTGCGGACACGTCCCTGATCGGCTGGCTCGACTCGCTGGGCAGGTGACACCCTGCCACCCGGATTATGCGGACACGGACACCACCGGCGCGGCCCCCACCAGCGGAAACACGACCGCAGGGCGCA
>JBIOVW010000916.1:0-7812 GCA_044867945.1 Nakamurella sp.
ACGCCGACGCCGGTGAACTGGTAGATCCCTTGCAGGAAACGGTTCTTGGTGTGCATGCGGGCGTCCTTCCGGGTGGGTGTACGGGTTCTGGTGGGGCGGCGGCGCACGGACTGGCCGGGTGGGACCCGCGTCGGGAACGGCAGGACCTCGGGTTGACCGGGCATGTCCTTCAGCAGGTGCTCGTCGTCGGGCCCGCCGACCCGGCGGGCGGTGACCGCGCACACCTTGAACTCGGGCATCTTGGAGTGCGGGTCCAGCGCCGGATCGGTGAGCGAGTTGGCGTTGGACGCCCCGCCCCAGTGGAACGGCACGAACAACACTTCGGGCCGGATGGCGTCGGTGATCTGCGCCCGGAACACGGCGGCGCCCCTGCGGGTGCGCAGCTCGACCATGTCGCTGGCCTGGATGTTCAGCGTGCGGGCCAGGTTCGGGTGCACCTGCACATGCGGGTCGGGCACCATCGTCCCGCCCAGCCGGCGGGTCTGGGCGCCGCTCTGGTACTGCTGCAGCAGCCGGCCGGTGGTCAGGACATATGGGTAGGACGGGTCGGGGGTTTCGGCCGGAGCGCGGTGCACCACCGGGATGAACCGGGCCTTCCCGTCCGGGGTGGCGAAGGACTCGGTGAACAGCCGCGGGGTGCCGGGATGATCGACGGACGGGCAGGGCCAGAACACGCCCTGTTCGGACTCGATCCGGTCGTAGGTGATGCCGGCGTAGTCGGCGATGCCGCCGGCGCTGGCCCGCCGCAGCTCCTCGAACACCTCGGCCGGCTTGGCGGAGAAGTACTGGCCGCGGCCGAGTCTGGTGGCCACCACGACGATGGTCTGCAGGTCGTCGAGCACGCCCGCCGGCGGCGGCAGCGCCATCTTGCGGCGGATGACGCGCCCCTCCAGATTCGTCATCGTGCCCTCCTCCTCCGCCCATTGCGCGGTGGGCAGCACGATGTCGGCGAGCATTGCCGTCTCGGACGGGAAGATGTCCGAGACGATCAGCGTGTCCAGCGACTCCAGCCGGTGCCGGATCCGGTTGGCGTCCGGGGCCGAGACGACAACGTTGGACGCCAGCACCAGCAGGGTGCGAACGCCGCCGTCGGTGCCCAGCCGGTCGAGCATCTCGAAGGCCGACTTACCGGGCATCGGAAGCTCGTCCGGGTCGATCCCCCACACGCCGGCGACGTGAGCTCGGGCCTGGGGGTCGTCCAGCCGCCGGTAGCCGGGCAGCTGGTCGGCCTTCTGACCGTGCTCGCGGCCGCCCTGCCCGTTGCCCTGGCCGGTGACGGTGCCGTAGCCGGAGGCCCACTTGCCGGGCAGGCCGAGGGCGAGGGCCAGGTTGATGAAGGCCTGCGCCGTGTCGGTGCCGTTGCTGTGCTGCTCGGCGCCGCGGGCAGTGAGGATCATCGCGGACGGCGCGGTGGCCAGAGCTTTTACCGTCTCCCGCATGTCGGCGACGGAGACGCCGGTGGTCCGTTCCACCCGATCCGGCCAGTAGGAGCTCACCGCAGCCTTCACCGCGGCGAAACCTGTAGTGCGCTCGGCGATGTAGACCTCGTCCTGGTAGCCCTCGCGAATCGCGATGTGCAGCAGGCCGTTCGCCAGCGCCAGGTCGGTGCCGGGAACCGGGGACAGATGCCGGCTTGCGCCCTCGGCGGTGCTGGTCCGCCGGGGATCGACGACGATGTGCCGGGCGCCGTTGGCCCTGCCCTGGTCGAAGTACTGCATGGCCGGCGGCATGGTGTCGGCCGGGTTGGACCCGACCAGCAGGATCGCGGCGGCGTCGGCGATGTCGGCCAGCGGGAACGGCATCCCGCGGTCGATGCCGAAGGCCTTGTTGCCGGCGGTCGCGGCCGAGGACATGCAGAACCGGCCGTTGTAGTCGATCATCGACGTGCGCAGCCCGACCCGGGCGAACTTGCCCAGGGCGTAGGCCTTTTCGTTTGTCAGCCCGCCGCCGCCGAACACGCCGACCGCATCATTACCGTACCGCTGCTGGGTACGGGTGATCGCGGTCACGATCCTGTCGAACGCCTCGTCCCAGGTGGCCGGGCGCAGCTGGCTGGTGCGGTCACCGTCGATCTCGCGGACGAGCGGGGTGAGCAGTCGGTCCTTGTGGTCCAGCAGGTCGGTCGCGGTCCATCCCTTGGCGCACAGGCCCCCCCGGTTGGTGGGGAAGTCCTCCTGCGGCTGCAGCGTCGCCGGCCGGTTTCCGGCCACCATCGTGATCCCGCACTGCAGCGAGCAGTACGGGCAATGGGTCGCTGTCGGCACAGCGTGGGCGGCGGCACTCACGCATTGAGTGTCGGTTTGACATGTTTCGTCCGACGCCACGCTCTGTTACAGCGGGATTGTGTTGTCCTCACACGAGCAGGTCAGCGCTGCGGGCGGGACGTCACACGTGTCCGCCATGCATGCCGGAAATGCCGGTCAGACGCCGTCGAAGTGTTACGGGGCAGTGCCTCTCGGGGTGATCGCTGTGACCGATGTCACCGCGGCGACCGGCAGCGGCCCGTAGATGTGCGGGAACCGCTCGTCGCCGCCGGGCGGGCGCTCCGGCACCACCGGCACCGTCAACCGGCCCGGGTCGATCCGCAGCAGCACCATCGGGTCGGTGTCGGCGTAGTACCGCTGCAACACCCCGTCGACCTGGTGCGCGTAGCAGGCGTGGATGAACCCCTCCTGGTCCAGGGTCAGGCCGCGGGAGGAGATCCGGTACTCCCCCGTCTCCTGCGCGGCCTGCCAATCGGTCAGCAGGCTGCAGTGGAAGATGGGCTCGCTGCTCATACCGCTCATACCGCGAGCACGGTCGGCACGATCATCGGCCGCCGCCGGTAGGTGTCGCCGACCCACCGGCCGACCACCCGGCGGACCGCCTGCGCGACCCGGTGCGGGTCGGTGATGCCGTCGGCCTCAGTTCGGGCCAACTCCGCCTCGACCAGCGGCACCACGGCGTGCAACGCCTTGGGGTCGTCGGAGAAGCCGCGGCCGGAGATGGTCGGCGATGCCATGGCCCGACCGGTGTGCGTGTCGATCGCGACGGTGATGGAGATGAAGCCGCCCTCGCCGAGGATCAGCCGATCGGACAGGGTGGTGTCGCCGACGTCGCCGACCGCGTTGCCGTCCACGTACACCATGCCGACCTCCACGTGACCGACCACCGACGCCTTGCCCTTGATCAGGTCCACCACGGTGCCGTTGGGCGCCAGGATGACCCGCTCGGCGGGCACGCCGGTGCCGACCGCCAGCTTCGCCTGGGCCCGCAGGTGCCGCCACTCGCCGTGCATCGGGATGACGTTGCGCGGTTTGACCGCGTTGTACAGGAACAGCAGCTCGCCGGCGGAGGCATGGCCGGACACGTGCACCTTGGCCACCCCCCTGGTGCACCACGGTGACGCCCACCTTTGCCAGTTCGTTGATGATGGTGAACACGCTGGTCTCGTTACCGGGGATCATCGACGAGGCGAGGATCACCGTGTCCCCGGCGGTCAGGTTGACCTGCCGGTGCTCGCCGCGCGACATCCGGGACAGGGCGGACAGCGGTTCGCCCTGGGACCCGGTTGAGATCAGCATCACCTGGTCCGGCGGCAGCTCCAGGACCTTGTCCAGGGACCGGACCAGCCCGTCCGGCACCGACAGCAGGCCCAGGTCCTGGGCGATCTGCATGTTGCGGACCATGGACCGGCCGACGAACGCGACCTTGCGGCGGTGCCGGTAGGCCGAGTCGAGCATCTGCTGCACACGATGCACGTGGCTGGCGAAGGAGGCGACGATGACCCGCTGGGTGGCCTTGGCGATGAAGGAGTCCATCACCGGGCCGATCTCCCGCTCCGGCGCGACGAACCCGGGCACCTCGGCGTTGGTCGAGTCGACCAGGAAAAGGTCGACACCCTTGTCGCCGAGCCGCGCGAATCCGCCCAGATCGGTGAGCCGGCCGTCCAGCGGCAACTGGTCCAGCTTGATGTCACCGGTGTGCAGCACGGTGCCGGCCGGGGTGCGGATGCTGACCGCGAGCGCGTCCGGAATGGAATGGTTCACCGCGTAGAACCGCAGGTCGAACGGCCCCACCCGGCGCTTGTCGCCCTCTGTCACCACCTGCAGGTTCGGGGTGAGCCGGTGCTCGCGGCACTTGGCGGCGATCAACGCGAGGGAGAACCGGGCACCGAGGACCGGCAGGTCGGGACGCAACCGCAACAACCACGGCAGCGCCCCGATGTGGTCCTCGTGGCCATGGGTGATGACCACCGCGTCGATGTCCTCGACCCGGTCCTCAACGAGACGCAGATCGGGCAAGATCAAATCAACCCCGGGCTGGCCGTCCTCAGGGAACAGCACGCCGCAGTCGACGACCAGCAACCGGCCGTCGTACTCGTAAACGGTCATGTTCCGGCCGATCTCACCGATGCCACCGAGCGCGACGACCCGCAATGCGTCCTTGGCCGGCGGGGGCGGCGGAACCGGTTCCAGCACCGGAGGGGTCCGCTGATCCGGTCGAGTGGCCGGCGACGAGGAGCCTGGACCGGCCGGCCTCGTCACAACAACGGGCCGATCTCGTCGAGATCCTGCGCGATCAACTCGGTCTGCTTGGCCGTCGCCGGTATCTGCGGCAGCCGGGGGTCGCCGACGCCGAAGCCGCGCAGCCGCAGCGCCGCCTTGGCGAACACCAGTCCGGCGCCGCCGCCGCAGCGCATCATCGCCCGGTGCGCGGGCATCAGGTCGTAGTGCAACGCGCGGGCCCTGGTGAAGTCGCCGGCCTCCGCTGCGTCCACCATCGCCCGCAGGTGACCGGCCAGAACGTGCCCGATGATGCTGATCACGCCGACCCCACCGATCGACAGCCACGGCAGGTTCAGCGGGTCGTCGCCGGAGTAGTAGGCCAGATCGGAGCCGGCCATCACCTGGGAGCCTGCGTACAGGTCGCCCTTGGCGTCCTTGACCGCGGTGATCCGCGGATGCTCGGCCAGCCGGAGCAGAGTCTCCGGGGCGATCGCCACCACGGCCCGCGGCGGGATGTCGTACAGGATGACCGGAAGGTCGGAGGCGTCGGCCACCGCGGCGAAATGCGCGAGCAGGCCGTCCTGCTGCGGGCGGGAGTAGTACGGGGTGACGACCAGGGCCCCGTGCGCGCCCGCCTTCTCCGCCGACTTGGCGAGCTTGACCGAGTGCGCGGTGTCGTAGGTGCCGACTCCGGCGATGATCGTGGCCCGGTCACCGACCGCGTCGACCACCGCACGGACGACCGTCTCCTTCTCGGCGTCGGAGGTGGTCGGCGACTCGCCGGTGGTGCCGTTCACCACCAGGCCGTTGTTGCCCTCGTTGACCAAGCGCTCGGCCAGCAGGCCGATGGCGTTCACGTCCAGCTCGCCGGTGGCGGTGAAGGGAGTGACCATGGCGGTCAGCACGGTGCCGAACGGTCGGCCCGGCCGGCCCGCCGGTCCCGCGGAAAGCGTCGTCATGGGTGAAAACCTACCGTCACCACGGGTACCCATTGGCACGCACCCGGCAGGCCGGCCCCGTCCTAGAAACCGCGCTGGAGCGTCCGCACCTGGCCGACCGCGGCTTCGTCGCCGTCGAAGTCCAACCCGACCGCGTCGCGACCGGAGACCCAGAGGACGATCTCGCCGGGGTCACCGACGAGGGTGACGATCGGTTCGCCCGCGCGCAGGGTGATCGGGTCGGCGCCGGGGATCCGGGCGAGAATGCCGACTCCGGACTTGCGCAGCACCAGCTTGGACATGCCGGAACGGACGATCCCGACAAGTTCCTTGGTGTCCGCCGGGCTCATCTCGCGGGGCTGCCATCCGGGCTGCGCGCGGCGGACATCCTCGTGGTGGATGAACATCTCGCCGCCGTTGAACAGGTCGTTGATCGGGCCCCAGCCGGCGGGGTTCCAGCCGGGCGGCCCGGATCGGTACGCCCGCACCAGCTCGTCCCACGGCTTGGCACGAAACCGGTCGGCGGCATGTTCGGTGAAGCCGTGCAGCGGCTTGACCCGGGTGCCGACGGCGCCCAGCGGATCCCGTTCCCGGACCAGCAGGTGGATCAGCAGGTCAAGCGTCTGCCACCCCTCGCACAGGGTGGGCCGGTCGGGGCCGACCTGCTCGAACAGGTCGGCGAGGGCGGCGCGTTCGGTGCGGGCCAAGCTCATGTCGACCACAGTACGGGCGGCCGACCTGCGGGCCCGGGCCGAGCGCGTTCCCGACCACACAGGGGCGACCGATAGCACCGGCGCGAGAACCTGCTACCGAATGCAACGCGCCGAGCGGGAAGGTTCACCACTTCGCCGAGATGCCTGTGTCGGACCGTGGGGCTAGCGTGCCGATGCACAGGGTGGGCACAGCCGAGGACGGGCGGACCGATGGTGAACAAGCTGCATGGTCGGGGCAGGGCGGGTCGTCTTCTCACGGTGATCACAGCGGCGATCGTCGCCGTTGCCCTCGCCCCGCCGACGGCGGCAATGGCGGCCCCGGCCGATCCGTCGGAACTGAGCGCGACCGCCCTGCCGGTGGCCGACCGGGCGTCCACGGCCAAGGCTGCGAGCAGCCGGTTGGCCGAGAGCGACCCGACCGTGCTGGAGGCGACCGGGAGCGAGCGGGTGCCGGTCATGGTCAAGCTCGACTACGACTCGGTGGCCACCTATTCCGGTGGTGTGCCGAACCTGGCGCCGACCAGTCCTGCTGAGACGGACAAGAGCCTGGAGGAGAATGCCGGCGCGGTGCAGCAGTACGAGCAGCACATCGCCGGGGTCGAGGACGAGTTCGTCGCGGATCTGTCGGCGGCCGTTCCGGACGCCACAGTCGGCACCCGGCTGCGGACCGTCTACGGCGGTATGGCCGTGCAGTTGCCGGCCGACCAGGCCAAGCGCCTGCTGGACGTCCCCGGGGTCGTCGCCGTGCAGGCCGACCAGCGCAACCAGCCGCTCACCGACTCCAGCCCGGCGTTCATCGGCGCGCCGACGATCTACGACGCCCTCGGTTCGTCGACCGAGGCGGGACAGGGGGTGATCGTCGGCATCCTGGACACGGGTGCCTGGCCCGAGCACCCCTCGTTCGCCGACCCTGACCAGGTTCTGCCGGCGCCGCGGCCCCGGATGGACGGCACTGCGCGGGTCTGCGATTTCGGTGACAACCCGCTGACCCCGGCGACCGATGTGTTCGCCTGCAACAACAAGCTGATCGCGGGCCGGCCGTTCCTGGAGACATACCACGAATACAACGAGGGCGAGGTCTACCCGGACTCGGCGCGGGACAGCAACGGGCACGGCACCCACACCGCGTCGACCTCCGCCGGTTCCCCGGTCGCGAAGGCAGAGACTCTCGGCGTCGACCGCGGCGCCATCCAGGGCATCGCCCCGGGCGCGCACGTCGCCGTGTACAAGGTGTGCGGGACGGAAGGCTGCTACAGCTCCGACTCGGCCGACGCGGTCCAGCAGGCGATCGACGACGGCGTGGACGTCATCAACTTCTCGATCTCCGGTGGCACCGACCCGTACACCGACCCGGTCGAACTGGCGTTCCTGGACGCCTACGCCGCGGGCGTGTTCGTCGCCACGTCCGCAGGCAACGAGGGTCCCGGCGCGGGCACCGTGAATCACCTGAGCCCGTGGGTGACCACGGTCGGGGCCTCGACCCAGACCCGTGCGTTCCAGTCCACCCTCACCGTCACCGGTTCCGGGGCCCCGTTGGTGACCACCGGCGCGTCGATCACCGCCGGCGCCGGGCCGGCCCCGGTGGTTCTGGCCTCGGCGGCGCCGTACGGCCGGGCGCTGTGCGACGCGCCGGCACCGGCCGGGTCGTTTGCCGGCAAGATCGTGGCCTGCCAG
>JBIOVW010000917.1:0-3513 GCA_044867945.1 Nakamurella sp.
GTCGAGGGTACCTGCTCGATCGACCCATTCGGACCAAATCACTCGTCAGGGGGAATGGTGCGGCGGAACGAACCGACCTCCTGCGCGAACGCTACGTCGCCGCGCGCCGGAGCGGAATGGGGACAACTACCCGTATGGGTGTCGGGTGCTCAGCCCGACTTGCGGCGGAACTGCCGGGTCGCCTTGTGGCTGGCCGTGGAGCCCTCGACACCACCGTGGCCGTCCAGGTGGGCGCTGCGGGCCTGGCCCTCGGCCTTCTTCTTGGCCAGGGCCGCGGCGAACTTCTCCTTGGTCGACTGGCTCACCGGGGCCTGGTCGGACTGCGACTCGTGGTCGGCTTCCTGCTGGGTCATGGTGGGTGGCCTCCGGCTCATCGAGTGAAACTGTCGCGTCGAGTATCGGCACCGCCGTCGTCGGGTGCGGGCCCATCATGGCCCGGCCCGGCCGTCCGCCGCCACCGCAATCCGTTCGGGCCGGCGAACACGGACCATACAGTGCCGGCGCATCGGGGGCACGTGCCGCGACTAAGCTGGCGCCGCTCCGCCGGAACGTCTCCGCCGGACGTCGTCACGTGCACGGAAGGACCCCGGTGGCCGCCGACATCATCCCGATCCAGCTCGGACTGACCGAAGGCAACGTCTACACCCTGTGGGCACCCCAGTGGCTCGAGGACGGCGAGGAGTGGGAGGCGTTCCTCGGCCACGGTGACGACCTGTACGTCTTCCCCTCCCCCGCCCACCTGGCCGCATTCATCCGTACCTCCGAAGAGCACGACCTGCTGGACCACCCGGAGTGGGACACCGCCGTCGAACTTCTGGTCGACGAGCTCCGTCCGGACGACGACCACATCTTCGACATCGTCGGTGTGCCCGACCTGATGGCCGAGGTGCCGGACATCTGGACGCTGGCCGCGCTGACCGACACGGTCTCCATCGTCCGGTCGCTCGCCGAGGTGTGCGGGCTGGAGGGCGTCGAGGAGATCCTGAACTCCGCGGGCGGCTTCGCCGTGCTGCCGATGGGGCAGTCGGCCTTCGTCGGGCGCAACGGCGAGAAGCTGTGGAACGAGATGGGGGCGGTGATCGCCGAGCGCTGGGACGAGGTGATCGACGCGCTGGACGCGATCGTCACCACCCCGGACGTGGACGCCGATGCGCTCGCCGGCACCAAGGCCGAGGCGGCCGCGATCAGCGCGGTGGCGAAGACGTCGGACACCGTCGAGCCCGAGGAGGACCAGGAGCGCGACGAGGACCTGGAGTTCTGGGACGAGACCGGCGTCGATTGCCTGGAGATCACGGTGGGCGGGCGCACCGGTTACACCCTGCGCTGCTATCTGGGTGACGATCCGGTCTTCCTGTCCGAACGCGACCGCATCCAGATCTACTCCTCCGCCGAGGATCTGGAGAACCAACTGATGGTGGCCGACGTCACCCACCGGCTGTCGACACTGGAGGTTTGGCCGGAGATCCGGCGTGCGGTCACCGACGGCGACGCGGCCGTGCTCGCCGGCCCCGAGAACACTTACCGGCTGGACGGTCTGGCCTCCGCGATGCGAGAGGGCCCGGCGGCGGTGGACGGCCGGCAGCTGGAGCTGGCCGTTGAACTGCTGATCGACGCGGCCCTGGAACGCGGTGACGAGGAGACGGTGGAGGCCGTCGGCTCGGCCACCCCGTTGGGCAACCTGATCGGCGCGATCACCCGCCCCGACCCGGACCGGCTGCCGCCGTCACCCCCGTTCGACGACGAGGCCGCGGCCTGGTCGGTGCTGGTCGACCGGTTCGCCGCCACCCTGGACTGGGACCGCGCCCGCGGCTGATTTCCAGGCGGCGCCGACCCTCAGCCGCGCCGCAGCCGGTCGTAACCCGGCTTGATCACGTCCTCGATCAGCGCCAACCGTTCGTCGAACGGGATGAACGCGGACTTCATCGCGTTCACAGTGAACCACTGCAGCTCGTCCCAGCCGTAGCCGAACGCCTCGGACAGGGCGGTCATCTCGCTGCTCATCGAGCACCCGGACATCAGCCGGTTGTCCGTGTTGACGGTGACCCGGAACTTCAGCGAGGCGAGCAGGCCGATCGGATGTTCGGCGATCGACGCGGCCGCCCCGGTCTGCACGTTCGACGTCGGCGCCATCTCCAGCGGGATCCGCTTGTCCCGGACGTATGCGGCCAGCCGCCCCAGTCGGACACCGCCGCCGGGCAGCAGCGTGATGTCGTCGACGATCCGGACGCCGTGCCCCAGCCGGTCGGCCCCGCACCACTGCAGCGCCTCCCAGATGGACGGCAGCCCGAACCCCTCCCCCGCGTGGATGGTGAAGTGCGCGTTCTCCCGCCGCAGGTACTCGAAGGCGTCCAGGTGCCGGGTCGGCGGGAACCCGGCCTCCGCCCCGGCGATGTCGAAGCCGGCCACGCCCTCGTCCCGGAACGCGATGCTCAACTCGGCGATCTCCCGGGACCTGGCGGCGTGCCGCATCGCGGTCAGCAGGATGGTCGCCCTGATCCGATGCCCTGCCAATTGCGCCGCCGCGGTGCCGGCGGCCACTCCGTCCAGCACCGCCCGCACCACCTCGTCCAGGGAAAGACCCTGCTCGGTGTGCAGTTCCGGAGCGAACCGGACCTCCGCGTACACCACCCCGTCGGCGGCCAGGTCCTGCACGCACTCCGAGGTGACCCGGATCAGCGACTCCCGCGTCTGCATCACCGCCAGGGTGTGGGTGAACGTCTCCAGGTACCGCTCCAGCGAACCGGAATACGCTGACTCGGCGAACCACCTTGCCAGTTCCGTGGGCTGCGAGGCGGGCAGGTCCCGATAGCCGGTCCGCTCCGCCAGGTCGATGAGCGTGGCCGGCCGCAGCCCGCCGTCCAGGTGGTCGTGCAGAAGTACTTTCGGTGCGGTGACGATCGTCTCGGCTGTCAGGGCGGTCGGCATCACCGCACGTTACCCGGCCGGTCCGCCGATCGCCGCTGCCCCATCCCGCAGTTGATCATGAAGAACTTCAGAAAGCCCCGGCGGTGATCACGTCCTGCACCAAGGCGGGGCGGTCGACCGCCGAACCCGCGGGCGCGATCCGAATCGCCCCGTCCAGGTCGGCCAGGGCCGCGGCGAACTTGTCGGGGGTGTTGGTGTGCAGCTCGAACAACGGCTGCCCCACCCGCACCTGCTCGCCCGGCTTGGCCAGGCACAGCACCCCGGCCGCGGCCTGTACGTCGTGCTCCTTGCGGGCCCGGCCGGCACCCAATCGCCAGGCCGCGAGTCCCACCGGCAGCGCGTCCAGGGACGCGACGACACCCGCCTGCTCGGCCACCACCACCTCCCGGAATCTCGGCACCGGCAGGGCCGCGTCCGGGTCGCCGCCCTGCGCGGCGACCATGACCCGCCACGTGTCCATCGCCCGGCCGGACGCGAGCACGTCGGCCGGGTCCGCGTCGAGGCCGGCCAGGGACAGCATCTGCCGGGCCAGGGCCAGCGTCAGCTCCACCACGTCCGCAGGCCCACCGCCGGCCAGCACCTCGACCG
>JBIOVW010000918.1:0-2277 GCA_044867945.1 Nakamurella sp.
AGCCAGTTCGGCAAGGCGAGCAGCGATCTCGCTCGTCTCGGGAAGCTCCGAGTTGGCCATCGCCGCCTCATACGGAGGATGTCCCGAGTTCCGTGGAACTTCGGCGGCGGCCCGATGATCATTAGGCGGCGTTGACGGTCTCATCATGGCGGGTTTCGCCGACGGGTTGGGTGACCTTCTCCAGCGTGTCGCGCAGGGATCGCAGGTGCATGTGCCCGTTCACGCGGCGGAACTGCTTGCCGGCCTCGACCATCCCGGCGGCGCACCAGCGCAGCGCCATCTGCCCGTCGCGCCAGCGCTTGACGTTGCTGGCGTGATCACGACAAATGCTGATCATGGACTCGATGGCGTTGGTCGAGCGGAACGTGCGCGCCAGGGTGGGCGGCAGGTTCAAGCGCAGCACCGTGAGGGTCTCGGTCATGCCTTCGCGCAGGCTCGCCGCGGCGCCGGGGTGGGTGCGGTCCAGCTCCGCGGCCAGCGCCGTGAGCTCGGCCTCGGCGGCCAGCGCGGAGTCGGCGTGGTAGGCCCGCCGCATCCGCGAGGTGACCGTGGTCCGCATCTTCTCCGGAAGGTGATCGGCCACATTTCTGATCTTGTGGAGTTGGCAGCGACCGATCACCGGGCGGTCGAACACATCCAGCACCGCGCGGCGCAGCGCCTTGGACCCGTCAAGCACCGCCAGGATCGGGCGGGTGACGTCCAGGCCCCGCTCGCGCAACCCCACGATCAGCTCGGTGACCAGCGTGGCGTTCTCGGTCGAGCCCTCCACCAGCGACAACGGGTGCTTGGTGCCGTCGATGTCGATGCCCAGGGCGACCACGCAGGTGTGCTCGCCGAAGTGCACCCCGTCGACCATGAACGCGACCAGGTCCAGCCCGGACAGATCCGCCGCGAGCAGCTCGGCGAGCGCGGTCTCGGTCTGCGCCACGAACCGGCGCGACACCGCCGAGCGCGACGTGGCCCTCGCGGCGGTCTCGGTGCGCGCTCCGACCGGTTCGAGCGCGACCGGGTAGCGCCGGGTCGAGATCCCGGCCAGCATCCGGTCCAGCGCCATCCGCCCGAGGATCTCGGTGTCGGAGAACAGCTCGTAGGCCGGGATGGGCAGCTCCCCGGAGCCGTCGGTCGCGCGGATCCGCGGCCTCTCGACCGGGATCCGGCGCCCGCCCAGGGTCACCGACCCGGCGCCGTGGCCGTGGCGGGTGGCGGTGCGCTGCGGGTCGTGGCGGCCCTTGGGCCCGCACGCCGCGATCACGTCGGCTTCCATGATCGCGTTCATCACCTGCAGTCCGGTGCCGACCGCGAGCGCGAGCAGGCCTTCGCGCATCTCACCTGCCAGCTCGGCCAGCGCCAGGCTCACCTGCTCGGGCACGGCAGGCTGGCTCGTGTCGATCTCCTCGTTCTGGTAGTTCTTGCGCACGGCGGTCCCCTTCCTCGTGGTGTTCTTGGCGGTTCACCCGAGTACCTACCGCACGGCAGGGCTCAGGTGGGGGACCGCCACCTCAAGTTCCACGAGACCCGGGACAACCTCCTCCGGACAACGACGACGGGGCAGTCGGCCCGGTGCAACACAGCGTTGCCGACCGACCCCAGCAGCAGGCTCTTGACGGAACCTCGCCCGTGCGAACCCACAACCGCCAGCTGAGCCACCACCGACTGCTCGACGATCGCCCGGGCCGGGGCGTCCCGCACGACGACCCGGCAAACCCGCACGTCGGGGTACTTGCCGCACCACCCGGCCAGCCGCTCCGCGAGCTCCGCCCGGGCCTCCTGCTCCATCGCGTCGTCCAGCAGCGTCGGCTCCTCGAGGAGCAGGTCCCGCCAGGCGTGCACCGCCACCAGCTCGGCGGACCGCGCGTCCGCAGCCTCGAACGCCCAGGCCAGGGCGGCCTCGCTCAGCGGGGTTGCGTCGACCCCGACCACGACGGGCCCGTCGGTCCCCGAGGCCCGGCCGCGCACCACGGCCACCGGGCACTTGCCCTTCGCCGCCAGCGCCACCGCAACCGACCCGGTCAGCAGCCCGGCCACCCCACCCCGGCCGCGGTCACCGACCACCACGAGCTGCGCCGACCGCGACTCCTCCACGAGCTGCGGGACCGGCAACCCGTCGAGCAGCTCCTGCTCGATGACGATGCCCGGCGCCTCCTCGGCCGCCGCGCGCGCCGCGTCGCGCACGTGCGCGCGGGCCCCGCGCAGCCGGATCCCAGGTCGGGCAACCGGTGCAGTGGCGTCGAGGGGTCGACCGCCTGCACCACCCGCAGCGGCGCGTGGCGTCGGCGC
>JBIOVW010000919.1:0-5716 GCA_044867945.1 Nakamurella sp.
ACAGCACCAGACCCGCGACCACCGACAACCCGGCCGCCAGGCAAACCGCCTGCCACAACAGCAGGCACCAACCCGGCGCCCGCCAGGTCCAACGGGCCCGGGCCAGCGCGATGCTCACCGGCGCCGCCAGCAGCACGCCCACCAGAATCAGCCCGCCCCCGGCGACGGCGACGGGCAGTCGCTCCATCTCGAACGGGGCCGGCCCCGCGCCACCGACCGGAATCATCGCCGCGGGTCGAGCGCCCGCCGCAGGGCGTCCTGGTCCTGCACCGAGATTCCGCCGACGAACCTGGTGAGAGCTGCGTCCCGATCCGCGGCGCCGTCCAACACCTGCCGCATCAGCGCGGCCAAGTGCTCCTCGCGGCCCGCGGTCGCCTCGTACGAGTGCGCCCGGCCGTCCCTGGATCGGCGGACCAGGCCCTTGGCCTCCAGCCTGGACAGCACGGTGAGCACCGTCGTCACGGCCAGTTCGCGGCCGGGCAGGCTCTCCACCACACCGCGCGCGGTCATCGGCGCTCCGGCATCCCATAGCACGTCGACGACGGCCTTCTCCAGCTCACCCCTGGCCGCCATGCTGATCTCCTTCGTTCGGCATCCCATTGTGACGGTCGAAGGGCGCCGGTGGCGACCGGTCAACCGACCCGGCGTCCGCCGGCCAACCGGACCACCTCGTCGGCAAGGGCCTCGTCCTGTGGACGGTGGGTCACCAACAGCACACAGCGACGCGGATCCGGCTGCATGATGCGGGCGGTGACCGCGTCGGCGGTGACCTCGTCGAGGTGGGCGGCGGGTTCATCCGCCAGCAGCACCGGCCGATCGGCCAGGATCGCCCTGCCCAGGGCCACCCGCTGACGCTCTCCACCCGACACGGCCCGACCGTGTTCACCGACCCCGGTGTGCAGGCCCGTCGGCAGGCCGTCCAACCAAGGCCCGGCACCGGCGTCCCGAAGCGCGGCCTCGACCCCGGCGTCGTCCGCGTCCGGCCGGGCCAGCCGCACGTTCTCCGCCACGGTCGAGTCGAACAGGTACGCGCGTTGGTCGCACCAGGAGAAGAGGGTGCGCAGCCGGTCGGGATCCAGCTCGGCGGCGTCGACGCCGTCCACGGTGATGCGCCCCGTGGTCGGCGTCAGGAACCCGAGCAGCACCGCCAGCAGCGTGGACTTCCCCGACCCCGACTCGCCTACGACCACGATCCGGGCACCCGGGGTCAGGTCCAGGTCGACGCCGGTCAGCGCGTCCCGCTCCGCCCCCGGCCAGCGGGCGCTCACGCCGCGCAACCGGATCGTCGGACCGCAGGATGACTCGGGCAGCGGGACCGGTCGAGCCGGGGCCGGCGCGGTGACCGGCGGCGTGTCCAGCACGGTGAACAGCCGGCGCAGCGCCGCACACGCCCGGTGCAGCGCGGCCCCGGCCAGCCCGACCGCCTGCACGGTATCGGTGAGCGCCACCGGGGTGAGCACCAGAACGGCCAGCAGCACGGGTTGCACGTCGGCGGCCACCACCGCCGGCACCCCCAGATAGGCCGCCGCCCATACCGCTGCGCCCACCGCGGATACGGCCACCGCCGCGGCGATGCCGGCGTCTCGGGCCGTCCCGGCCGCCACCCGACGCTGGCGCGCCTCGATCCGGTCCAGTTCGCCGATCCGCGCGCACAGACCGTCGGACACGGTGAGCTCGGGCAGATCGTCCAACAGTTCGGTGACCAGCCGGGTCCGATCCGCCCGCAGTTGCACGGCCTGCCGTTCGATTCGGGCCGACCGCCGTGCCGACAGCAGCGGCATCAGCACACAGGCCACCACAAGGGCGGCGGCCAGCACGACACCCGCCACCGGCAGGATGAGGAACGACAGCACGATGGTCCCGGTCCCGACCAGCGCCGCCCCGGCCAGCGGGAGCAGTCCGCGCAGGAGGGCATCGCCGGAGTCGTCGACGTCGTCGACGGTCCGGGCCAACAGGTCACCGCGCCGCCACAGCGGCAGCGCGGCCGGCGCGATGACCGCCAGATGGGCGACCAGCCGCTCACGGATGCCGCCGAGCACCCGGAACGCGGCGTCATGGGAGATCAGCCGCTCGACGTAACGCAGCACGCCGCGACCGATGCCCAGCGCGCGCACCGAGACGACCGCGACCATCAGATACAGCACCGGCGGCTGCTGGGCGGCCCGGGCGATGAGCCAGGCGGACGTGGCCATCAGCCCAACGGCGCAACCCGAGGCCAGCCCGCCGACCAGGGCCGCACCGACCAGCCGCAGCCGCACGCCCTTGGCCTGGGCCCACAGTCGGGTGATCGGGTGCCGGGTGTGCCCGCCGCGCACAGGATCCGGGCGAGGTGCGGTCGCGTCGCCGGCCGGCGGCGCGGCCAGCGGCGAGCCGGTGCCGGTCACCACGGGTTCACCGCGGTGGTGGCCAACGCCGGCTCGCCGGCTCCGCCCTCCGCCGGGTTGCCCACGGCGGTCAGCCGGACGATCCGATCCGCCAGCGCGATCGGCCCCGGACGGTGCGTGACGAGCACGACGGTGCGCCCGCGGATCAAGTCCCGGATTCCGGCCAGCACCCGTTGTTCGGTCGCCTCGTCCAGGGCGGCCGTCGGTTCGTCGAGCAACAGCACCGGCGCCGGCCGGGCCAGGGCCCGGGCCAGGGTGAGTCGCTGCCGCTGCCCCTGGGACAGGCCGGACCCGCCGTCCCCGAGCCGGTGCTCCCAACCGCCCGGAAGCGCATCGACGAAGCCCGCGGCATCGACCGCCACCAGCGCCCGCCGCAGGGCCGCGTCGTCGGCGTCGGCGTTGCCCATGGCCAGGTTCTCCCGGATGGTGCCCGCCTGCAACGCCCCTCCCTGGGCCGCCCACCCCAGCCGGGAGCGCCACCACCCGGGATCCAGGTCCGCCACCGCGGCGGTGCCGCCGTCGCCGGCCGAGATCGCGGTGACGGTGCCCGACTCCGGCCGCAGCACCCCGGCGAGGAGCTGAAGAAGGGTGGTCTTGCCCGCGCCGCTGTCCCCGGTGACGACGGTGACCTGCCCGGCCGGAACCGTCAGCGTCAGCGGACCGACCGCGCCGCGCTCCCCCGGCCGGCCCACGGTCGCCGCGCCCAGCCGCATCCCGAAGGGCCCGGTCAGGTCGGTGCGCGTGCCCGCCGGGGGGGGTGGCGTGGCAAGGATGTCCAGCACCTGGCCGGCCGCCTCGACGCCGTCCGCCGCCGCGTGGAACTGGGTGCCGAGCTGGCGCAACGGCAGGTAGGCCTCGGGCGCCAGGATGAGCACGGCCAGGCCCACCTCGAGCGTCAGCCCGCCGTAGACCAGCCGCAGGCCGATCGCCACCGCGACCAGCGCGACGGACAGCGACGCGAGCAGCTCCAGCACCATCGAGGAAAGGAACGCCACCCGCAGCGTGCCCATCGACGAGCGACGGTAGTCGTCGGTCACCCGGCGCACGGCCTGCGCCTGGGCTCCGGCCCGACCGAACACCTTCAGCGTCGGCAGCCCGGCGACCACATCGACGAAGTGCGACGCCAGCCGGGACAGGCTCGCCCACTTCGCCTTGGTCTGCCGGTCGGTGTACCAGCCGACCAGGGCCATGAACAGCGGGATCAACGGCAGCGTGATCAGCACGATGATCCCGCTGGTCAGGTCGGCGCTGAACAGGTAGATCAGCATGACCACCGGCACCACCACGGACAGCATCAGCTGCGGCAGGTAGCGGGCAAGATAGGTATGCAGCGACTCCACCCCGGTGGTGGCCAGCACGGCCATCCGACCGCCGTGCTCGCCGGACCGCCAGCGGGGTCCAAGGGCCGCGGCGTGCAGCAGCAGCTCCCGCCGCAGCCCGGCGGTGACCGCCGCCGCGCTGCGCCCGGCGAGTTCCTCGGCGGCCCAGGCCAGGGCGGCCCGGATCGCGATGACCGCGGCCAGTGCCGCCAACCGACCGATCACCTGGTCCTGACCCGCTCCGCCGATGATCACGTCCGCGAGGATCCCGGCCAGCAGCACCGCCTGCGCCACCACGGCCACGGCCGACGCCAGCCCGAGCGCCACCGACAGCACCAGCAACCGGCGCACGCCGGTCGCATACCGCGCCAGCCGCGGATCGAAGGGACTCACGGCACCAGTGAAACAGAACCCACCGACAGCGGATGCGGGTTCTGGCGACGCGTGCATGCGCCTTCCATCAGGAGCACCGTTTCACTCGGATCGTCGGGGGGTACCTGACCGCTCGACAAGGGACGACACCCAGCCGCGGGTTCCATCGGGTGATGACGAGGGACAGGAGCAACGGTGGTCGGCACGGTCGGTGACGCGGGAATGGGGTCCGGGCGGGTGGCCGCGTTGCCCCGGGGCAACTCCGTCCCGCTGCAACGCGGCACCGCCGTCCGGAACAATCGAGTCGGCCGATCCGGTTGGGCGTCGCCGGTCGCGACGACGGTGCTGATCGCCGACCCGATGCGGGCGACCCGGCAGCGGTGGGCGACCGAGCTCACCCGCGACAGGACCGTCCGGGTGCTCCAGGCCGACAGCGTGCCCGCCGTGCTGGACCTGGTCGCCGACGCCACCGGCGGCCAACTGGCGCTGGTCAGCCTCGGTTTCCGGGACGCCGCCCCGGCACTGATCGACCAGCTGTGCCGGGTGCCCTGGACCAGGGTGATCGCGCTCGCCGTGTCCGCCGAACCGGGACCACTGCTGGACGCGGTCGCCGCCGGCGCCTCCGGAATCCTGCGCGGAGATGCCGCCGGGGCGGATGCCGAGCCATCGGCCCGGCTCGGTCGGCTCACCGCCCGGGAGCTCGAGGTACTGACCCTGGTCGCCGACGGGCACTCGAACAAGTCCATCGCCGAGCAGCTGACGCTGTCCTCGCTCACCGTGAAGAGCCATCTGAGCCGGATCAGCCGCAAGTTCGGCACCGGGGACCGCGCGCACCAGGTGGCGCTGGCGATGCGGGCCGGCTTGCTGCGCTGATCCGACGGGTCGGCGTTCAGTGGCTGGGGACCGACGTCGGAGACTCCGGGATCTGGCTGCTGGAGATCCGCTTGCGGAAGACCCAGTAGCTCCATGCCTGGTACCCGAGGACGAACGGCGCGAACCCGAGCGCGATCCAGGTCATGATCGTCAGGGTGTACGAGGTCGACGCCGCGTTCTCGATGTTCAGCGAGAATGCAGGGTCCAGGCTGGACGGGAATACGTCCGGGAAGATCGAGGCGAACCAGCCGCTGACCAACGCCGCCGTGGACACCGCCGACGCGGAGAACGCCCACCCGTCCCGGTTCGCCCGGGTCAGCAGGACGGCCATGCCCATCGTCAGCACCGCGATCACACCGAGCGTGACCGACGCCGGATTGCCCCGGATGAACTGCTGCCAGACGATCGAAACGGCCATCACCAACAAGGCCACCGGTCCCAGCCGCACGGCCAGCGACTGGGCCCGGTCGCGGACCTCCTTGGTGGTCTTGAGCCCCAGGTAGACCGCGCCGTGGGTGAGGAACAGCAGCACCGTCGTGACGCCCATGAGCAACGCGAACGGGTTGAGCAGGTCGAAGAAGCTCCCGACGTATTCGTGGTCGGCATCCAGTGGCACGCCGCGGACCACGTTGCCGAACGCAACACCCCAGAGCAGCGCGAGACCCCAGGATGTGATCAGGATCGAAAGGTCCCAACGGGCCCGCCACCGATCGGAGTGCCCCTTGCCGCGGTACTCGAAGGCGACGCCGCGGACGATCAGCAGGACCA
>JBIOVW010000920.1:0-4787 GCA_044867945.1 Nakamurella sp.
GGCCCATCCCGGGCCGTTTCATCGGGGACCCGGCGCTGACTCCGCGCGTAGGCGCGCCGGTCGATGATCTGCTGCTACGACCGCCGCTTGCTCAATGAGCGGCCGATCCGATCATCCTGCCGTTTGCCGAAGCTGGCTTGCGGGGTCGGGGCGATGCCCGGGGACCGGACCACCTCCTGCACGGGCCGGCGTGTTCGGTTCCGAATCCGCCCAGTCCAGGTAGGCGGCATCGGGTCGTCTGACCGGCTGCCCGATGTGCAGCAGCTGGGACATCTTTGCTTGGAGGAATCCAGCGCCGCCCTGAACCGCGGGGTGATCCGCGACCCGCTGCACCAGTGCGGCGATCTGGTCATAGCGTCCCCGACCGGCCCTGGCCCCCAGGACGTATCCGACCGCCAAACCGACAATGATGCGAAACATGATGATGCCTCCTGGTTGGGTTGGTGTCACGCAACGAGCGGGTCCGGCCGCGGGCCGGGAATCCGGTGCCGACCGCGGCCGCCAACAGCACAACCGAGACGATCAGCAGCCATTTCAACGCCGTAAGGGGCAGGCCAAGGCCGAGCCGGACTTCCCTTTCACCACCGATTCCCGTTGAGCAGTACCCGGTGCTTACCGCTGGCAAACGATCATCTCCGGGCGAGCCTCGGGCGAGCCTGGGGCGTGAGCATCCGCGGAGCCGGCCGGCTCGGTGGGTGTCGTCAGCGCGAGCGGGTCGGCGGATGTTGAGTATTGGTTCGCGCGGGTCGAAGACATTCGGGAGGCGGGTCAGCCCGAACGCGCCGGTGGTGTTCGGGGGCGGCGGTCGTGTTCGTGTGTACCCACAACTCGGCCCGTTCGCAGCTGGCCCGCCGCTCGCAGATGGCATTGGGGATCTTCGAGCAGTTTGCCGGCGACGCCGCGGTCGCCTGGTCCGGCGGCTCCGATCCCGGGATCGCAGCGAACCCGGCCGAGGTCGCGGCGATGACCGACCGGCCATCGACATCGGCGGCAAGTTCCCCAAACCGTGGACCGACGAGACCGTCCGCGCCGCCGACGTGGTCATCACGATGAGCTGCGGCGACGCCTGCCCGATCTTCCCCGGCAAACGCTACGAGGACTGGCCGGTCGCCGACCCGGCCGGGCAGGACCTGGACACCAGGCCGCATCCGCGACGACGTGGAGCGCCGGAACCGGGCCCTGCGCGGCGAGCTGCATGTGCCGGCGTCCGCCGGCACGATCTCTGGGCCCTGCGAACGGTGAAGTAGGACGCCTCGCGCGGTACCGGCTGGCGGATGCCCGGCACGACGTGTCGCACCTGCACCGGGCTGCGTGGCTCGTCGACACGCACCATCGGCAGGATGGTGATGGCGACATCGACACCTGTCAATGAATCCGGTTGGCATGGCTCTCGTGACGACCGCGACCCGTCCGAGCCTGCCGCTCACCGACCTCGCGGCGTGTTGCAGCCTGACCACCTGGGTGGTCATCGACGTGGCCGCGGCCGAGCGGCTCGCCGTGGTGCTCAAGGCGCTGGCCGACCCACCCGGTTGCGGTTGAGCTCGTTGATCGCGGCGCACGGCGCCGACGGTCAGGCGTGCCTGTGCGACCCGACCGACCCGGTCGGGTTGAGTCAGCCCGCGGTGTCCCCACCATTTGAAGGTGCTCACGGACGCCGGCCTGATCGTCCGGGAACAGCGCGGCAAGTGGGCGTACTACTCCCTGGTGCCGGGCGCGTTGGACGCCATCGCGGCCGCCCTGACCGGCCGCGGGTGAGCGGTCACGGTGGGCCAGCGCGGGGAACCGGCACTCGACTGGCCGGGGCAGCGGGGAGCCCAGGTGTCGGCGCAGCCGGCCGAACCGTGGCGGCGCGTGGAGGGACACCATGGCGGGGTCAGGGCGGGTGTGCGTCGGATCTTCGTCGGTGCTCGGCGCGTCCGTCGTGGGTCCAGACGGGTTGGTATCGAGGGTCGGCGCGCTGCTGGGAGGACCGGCGATCGTCGAGACCTGTGCGGTCAGACCGATCCCGTGGACTAACGGGCAGAGTTGGGCATGCGCGATGCCGGTGTGGCCGGGGCTGATGCCGCCGGGCCGCGGTGGCCCTGCGCAGGATGACGGCAAGATGTCGGCACTTGTCCGTCGCGCCGTCGGCGGGCGCCGGGGGCGGGCACTGCTCTTCGGCCGGTAATCGGATGGTCCGTTCGCGCTTTGGATCGTGCCCACCATCACCGACCCCGCCCTGGCCGAGCATCCCCTGTTCGCCGGGCTGACCGTGCGACCGCTGTTCCAGGACCTGAACACGCTGGCCGGCCGACTACCGGCACTCGTCGACCACTTCGAGACCCTGCCCAGATCTCTCGGACACGGCAACGCCTGCCCGCAGAACCTTTTGACCCCAGTCGATGACCCGGACACCCTGGTCGCGATCGACCGTCTTGGCCGCACCCGAGGCGATCGGCTACGACCTGGGCCAGTCGATGATCGGGCACGCCCACTCCGGGGATCTGCCGATCAGTGCGTTGCCGGGGATCCACGACCTGCTCATCGACGGCTCATGCGGGCCTCGGGAACGGCGACCAACCGCAGATCAATCGGTCGCGGAGGGCCGTCGCGGTAATGCGGGATCTCCCGACCGAGACGCGATAACGTTCAGGACCGGTGCACCCCGGCCCCGCCGAGTCGCGGCAGGTTGCCGGTCCCGGGTCCCCGGAGTCCTAGTGCCTTGGAACTGGGACGAGTGACAGGGTCAACGTTGCCGATTGACGTTGTGCCTGGTCAGGGCCCGGATTGGAAGGTCCGCCGGTACGGAGACGACCCCTGGGATCCTCGACGCGAGGTTATTGAGCGCCGCGCGCCAAGCTCAGAAGGGAAGGCTTCCGAACTGGCAATATCCGACTCGCGCTGAGTTCGGCCGGGGGAGCGATCGCCGGCGTCGTGCCGGTTGTACGAGTTGGGGGTCCCGGTCGGCGGTCGGTTGATGTCGGTTGAGGTAGGAAGGGTGGTCGGTCGAGGAAATGCCCGACCGGGATCTACTCCATATCGGCCGCAACAAGCTCCGCGCACTGGTGGTGGTCGACGCCATCGACGCCGTCGAGGACGCCGTTCGCGCTGACAGATTGACCGCAACCTCCTGACCCCGGGAAAGCTGACGAGGGCTGGTGTTGGACCTGCCGGACCTCGAGCAACATCCGGCCGATCCGCGACCGGATCCGGCGAACGCATCGAGGCCCTGATCGACCATATTCAACCGATCTGACCCAACCGCTACGTCGGGCGCGCTGTGTCGCAGACGCATCCGTCGTCACCGCCGGAGTGGTAGTCGATCACTCCGCCGCGGCGGTCGAGGTCGATGTCGCAGCAGTCGGTGAACAGGTCCCGCAACTGGTTACGGGCCCGCTGCACCCGCGACTTCATACCCGACGTCGACAGCCCGAGCCGGGCACCGGCCTCGGCCTGGGTCAGGCCGTCGAGGTCGGTGAGTTGCAGCGCCTGCCGATGCGCCGGTGACAGCCGGGCCAGCAGCGGCTCCAGACAGCCGCTGAGCTCGCTCCGTCGCAAGCCCGGTTCGGAGTCGTCGACGGCTGCGCCGGGCTCGTCCCCGAGGGTCGGGTCGTCGACCGGAACTTCCCGTCGGGCCGCGGCCCGGTAGAAGTCGGTGATCGCGTTGCGGCTAACCTGGTGGATCCAGCCGCTGACCGAGTCGACGTGCCGGATCTCGTCGGCATGACGGTGCAGCCGCAGCATCACCTCCTGCAGAATGTCTTCCGCGCTCGCCCGGTCGGGAACCCGGCGGATGATGAACCGAAGCAGCGGGTCATGCATGTCCCGCCACAACGACTCCACCGCCGTGTCCGGCCGGTCGGACGCCATCGGGTTCAACGACATCCGCAGCCGTCCTTCTCGATGCAACAGCCCGCCTTTTCCGCTGGCGCACAGCAGGTGTCGTGTTCAGCCGGTAAGCAGCACGCCGCCTGGGCGACCGGGACCGACTCGACGGTCTCCGAGGCGGCCGACCGGCCGGCGAAGAAGCGTCGCAAGTTGTCCGGCAACCGGTAGGGCCGGTCCTGCACCTGAGCGGTGGGCTGTCCATAGACGTGCCGCAGGATCGCGTCGACGATCAGTGCCGCCGGTGGTTCGGTGAATTCGCGGTCGCCGAACACCCACACACGGCAGGCGATGTGGTCGCCGCAGCCGTCGACGCACGCCTCGGAGCCACAGGAGCTTTCCCGCAGTTCGAAGGCTATGTCTGCGCCGTTGATCCGGATCGTCGGGGACGACACGAACCGCCACCCGCGGGCCTGCGCCTCGGAGCTGATGTGCACCTTGCGGACCTCGACCCCCATCCCGGCGGCGGTCAGCACGTTCCCGACCGCGGCCAGACCTGCTTCCAGGCTGCGGTCGGTGCTACGGCACCGGGTGCACGTGGTCAGATCCAGATAGAGAAAGTCGATGATCAGCGTCGGCGTCGATGTCGGCACCGGCTCGGTCACAACACTGCTGGCGATCGTCATTTCTCATGCCCTTCGGTCTGTTTCCAATCTGCCACCCCTTACGACGAAGCCATCCGGCAAAGGACGCAGCGCCACGCCAGGCTTCGGCTGCGTCCATTCCGGTTCGGCACCGTCAGCACCGATGAAGGCAGCCGACTGCCGGAAGGGAGACGCCATGACCAACACCGCGGCCCGGCTCGGGGCGAACGTGCTGGCCATCGACCTGGCACCCACCATGCTGGCTCGACTGCGGGCCAGGGCAGACGCCGAAGGTCTGACGGTGCAGACCCGGGAGATGGACGGCCACGCCCTCGACCT
>JBIOVW010000921.1:0-3855 GCA_044867945.1 Nakamurella sp.
ACAGCACCACCGGAGCCGGCAGATCGAGGCTCTTGCCCTGCAGGAACGGCTGCAGGACGTTCGACTCCAGCTGCTGCACCAACACGATCAGAGCCACGACGAGCAGGGCGGTGGTCGGTCCGTTGGACACCGGCGCCACGGCCACGGCCAGCGCTCCCGCGGCGACCGCTCCGATGATCGGCACAAAGCTGGCGAAGAACGTGACGACAGCCAGCGGCGCCGCCAGCGGGATGCCCAAGATCACCAGGCCGACACCGATCAGTACCGCATCGACCAGACTCACCAGGGCCTGAACCCGGATGAAACCGCCCAACGTGTTCCACATGCGAGAAAGCACCTCCGCGAGGTGCGATCCCACCGAGGCGCCGGTCCTGCGGCGCAGCCAAGGCAAGAACCCCGCGCCGTCTTTGAGGAACAGGAACGTCAGCACCACCACGAGGACGAGAGTGACCAGCCCGGAGGTGAACGCCCCGACCCCACCCAACCCCCCGCGGCGAGATCGCCGGCGCTGGACTGCAGCCGATCGACGATGACCGACACCGCCTGGTCGATCTGCCGACTGGAGATCTCGAGCGGCGGCCCGGCCAGCCAGTCCCGGAACCGATCGAGCCCGTCTCCGGCGCTGGCGGCAAGCTCGCTGCCCTGCCGGATCACCGCCACGTGGCCGATGTACAACGGCTGCTGCCCGGCCTCACTGTTCCAGTCGCTGGAAACCGGCCTCGGGTTCAGCTTCGCCGGGCTCGGGCAAGGCGAGCGCCCGCACGCCCCGGACGAGTACATCCGGGTCGACGCCATCGGTCGACTCGCCAACTTCACAGTCACCTACCTGCACGCCTGGGCCGCCTCCGATGGCACGACCCATGCCGCGTGAATCGGAGCCAGAGGCCATAGGTGATCCAGCGGATAGCGGCACGCTCCCAACACCAAGCCACTCGACATGCGAGAAGCCGACCGTCGTCAACTAGCCTCGATGTTTCGTCTGGGCTTCTGATGATCTTGGTTGGGTGGCCTGGTCGGTCGGTTTGATGGTGTCGGGTGATTCGGGCGTGGTGAGTTGTCGGCGCTGTGGTCGCCGGTTCTCCAGGTCCTTGGGTCGTGGGGTCGGGGAGGGGCTGTGCTCAAGGGGCGTTGAGGCGTGTCCAGCCCTGGTGGATGAGACTGGCCCAGGGCCAGGCGGTGGGTAGTCGGAGGCGTCGGCGGCGGCCGCTGCGGATGATCCGGCCGGCGACGCTGAGCAGCCGCAGCCGGAGTCGTTTCGGTTCCCAGCGACGGGCAGCGGCGGTGGTCGGGAAGGCGAGGGTTTGGGCCCAGGCCAGCAGGTCGGCGGCGAGGGCGACGATCTCCAGCCAGATCTGGTTGGCGGCGAAGCAGTGGTAGGGCAGGTTGCGTAGCCCGGTGTCTTTCAGGCCGCGGATGCGGTCCTCGGCGCGGGCGCGTTGTCGGTGGCGGACTTCGAGGACGGGCAGGGTCCAGCCGGTTCCGTGGGTGTTGGTGGCGAAGCAGGTGATCCGCCAGCCGTCTTCGTCGGTGAGGCGCAGTTGGGCGCCTTCGTGAGGGATCTCGCGGCGGGCGATCACCCGCATCCGGTCTGGCCAGGTCTGCGGGCCGGGCCGGGTCGCGGGCACGGGTTCGGGCAGCCAGGCGGTCAGTTCGGCGACCTGGGCGCCGTTGCGGGGTTCGCCGTTGCTGTCGAGGGCGGGCTGCCACGCCTGCGGCGGGAGAACGTCGAGGGCAGCTTTGACCGTTTCCATCGCGGGGAATCCGACCGAGTAGTGCAACCCGAGTTCGGTGAGGCGGTGCAGGAAGGCTTTGGAGCAGCCGGCGGAGTCAGTCCGGATCAGCACCTGTCCGCGCTCGCGCTCGGGTAGTTGCCCCAACGCCTGGTCCACGACATCAAGGTGGGTGGCGATGTCGAACGCGGAGGCCCGGCCGGGACGCAGCTCGACCAGCAGGGTCTCTCCGGTGCCGTACTCGCCGTGGTCGACGAACGCGCACATCGGCGCGAACCCGTAGCCGCGCTTGTAGGTGGGCTGAGCACCTTCCTTGTCGGAATGGGCCCGGACCAAGGTGGCATCCAGGTCCACGATGACTTGGCCGCCGTCGCGCGAACCAGGCTTGCCGTCCAGGGGTCGGCACCGGTCCCAGACGTGGCCTCGAGCGGCCGCTCGGGCGACCCGGATCGCCGGCAACGCCACGTCGATGTCAGCGGCAAGGGCGGTGACCAGCCGGGACACCGTCGGATCGGACGCGACCGGGCCGAACAGGGCGGGCTGGGCCCGAACAACGCCCAGATCTGCCGCGCAGTCGCCGCCCAGCGCGACCGCAGTCGCGAGATCGACCAGCATCTTGCCCGGGTCGTGAACGGCACGGACCGACCGCCAAGGCGCCAACGCCTGCGACATCAGCCGAGCCAGGCCGCTGACCCTAACCGTTTCCCGGAGCAACACTCCGCCGGCCGAGGAAACAAGCGACTCACCGACGCCGTCGAGCACCAGATTCGCCATCAGGTTACGCTTCACCTACGGAGTGCCTTCCCGCTGAGACTTCTTGGACTGTCGCAAGAACAAGAATCCCAAGCAGGACAGGCACTTCCGTGCCATTCACCTCAGTGTCGCCCAGTCACTCGTGAAACCTCGAGGCTAGGGCGTGTCTGACAATGCTGTGTTGGTGAGGTCTCGGACCCAGATCCTGATGCTGGTGACGACGATCGTGCCGCGGTAGATGTAGTCGCGTTTGTCGTAGCGGGTCGCGGTGGCCCGACAGCCACGCAGCTTGTTCACGGCCCGCTCGACAGTGTTGCGTTCTCGGTATCTAATCTTGTCAAAGCTAGGCGGGCGACCGCCGGAGGAGCCTTTGCGTTTGCGTGCTTCAGCGTGGTTGTCCTTGACCGGGATAGCGGCCTTGATCTTGCGGCTCGCGAGCGTGTCGCGGATCGCTTTCGACGAGTACGCCTTGTCGGCCAGCACCCAGTCCGGCCGGGTCCGGGGACGGCCAGGTCCGACCCGGTCGACGATCAGCTTGCCGAGCACGGCCTCGAACGGGATCGAGTCGTGGCGCTGACCCTCGGTTGTCACAACCGCTAACGGCCGGCACCGCCGGTCCGCGACCAGATGGATCTTCGTGGTGAACCCGCCCCGAGACCGCCCCAAACCCTCCCGATTGCCAGGTTTCGCCTGATCAGACAGCAGATTCGTGTAATTCGACACTGCCCCCTGTGTGCCCGTCGGGGCTCTCGACAACCTCCGACCCGGTCGAGGCGAACGCGACCGCGAGTCGTTCCGCGGTCACATCCAACGGCGCTGTCTTCGGCGCACCGGCGGCATGGTGATGAGCCCGCACCACGGTGGAGTCGACTGACACCACCCACTCGCCCTCGCCAACGTCGCAGCCACGCTGCAGTCCGCGCAGCAACTCATCCCAGGTCCCGTCGCCCGACCAGGCTCGATGCCGGCCATAGACGGTCTGCCACGACCCGTAGACCGCCGGCAGATCCCGCCACGGGGCACCCGTCCGGGTCCGCCACAGCACCCCGTTGATCACCTGCCGATGCGGCGTCCAGGGCCGTCCCTGACAGCCCGTCCGTTCCCTCGGCAACAACGGCTCCAACTGCGCCCACTGCTCATCGCTCAAATCGTGACGATCACGCACCCAACCATCACAACCCAACCCGACCATGACCTTTGCCAGACACGCCCTAGCCGCGAAGTGGTGCCGAGGACCGACGGCCCGGGATAGCGGCGAGCTGATGGCCTCTTGGGCTCCTTGATCACTGGGCGAGGTGGGACACCACCGCAGCGGTTGGTGCGACGATCTCAACAAGGCATGTCAAACGCCCCTGGGAGTTGCCCTTACGGC
>JBIOVW010000922.1:0-2079 GCA_044867945.1 Nakamurella sp.
GCTGTGGGCGCTGGTGGTGGAGCCGTACTCCCGGGGCAACGCGCTCGGCGATCATCTGCACTCCCAGCTCGCCGTCGACGCCGAGACGGTCGAGCTGGACGAGCAGTTCGTGAATGACGGTCGGGACGCCGCGCAGGAGGCCCTCCGCCATGCGGAGGCCGCCCGCGCCGCACTGATGTCGGCCGACCAGGAGTTCACCGAGCTGGCCGAGATCGGGCACCGGGCCCTGCAGATCGCGCATGCCGCGCTCGGTGTGCCGACCGTCGGGGTGGTGCGACCGGAGAACCTGATCCACCAGCCGTTCCCACACCGCGACCGGATCGGCCGGGCCGTCCAGCAGCAGGAGGCGCGGACCGCGGATGCGTCGGCCCGGCTGGAGCAGCCGTCGCTGACCCCGATCGAGGCGGCGGACTCACCGCATTCCGTCTACGAGACACCGCCCGCGGTGGTCCCCGACCTGGCCTTCGTCGCGCCCGAAACACTGGCGCCGTATGCCGATTCCACGCTGGGATTCGAGGTTGGGTCCGAACCACCGCGCCGTGGCCGCCGGGCGCTGCTGGCCTCCGCGGTGGTGCTTGCCGTGCTGGTCGCCGGGGCCGCGTGGTACCTCATGACCCAGCCCGACCCGGTGGCCGCCGACCTCACGCCCACGGCGACGAGCGACAACCTGGTCGAGGGCGTCGACTACAGCTTCCTGAGCGCGGCCGCCGACGGCACGCCGGCGCAACGGAGCTGCGCGACGCCGATCAATGTGCGCCTGGCCGGTACCACGCTGGCCGGCGCGGACACCGCCCTGGCCGGGACGGTCGCGTCGTTGACCGCCACCACCGGCCTGCCGTTGGCGGTCGGTGAGCCGCTCTCGGATGCGGTTGCGCGCGAACAGGTTCCGGCGAACGAGATCGCCGTCAGCTACGTTCCCCAACCCACCCTGGAGGCGGCGGGGGACGACGTCACCGCCGATACCCTCGGCGTCGGCGGCGGCCAGACGGACGCGTCAGGGCGGATCGTCAACGGCTGGATCGGCATCCTCGGCGACGACGCGGCTACCGATCCGACCACCGCCGACGGGCAGAAAGTGCTCTGGCACGAGGCCGCGCACGCCCTGGGTGTCGGGCATGCGGCCCAGGAGACCGCCGAGCTGATGGTGCCGCGGATGGATCCCGCTGCGCCATTGTGGTGGGGGCCGGGGGCAGGGGCTCGGCAAAGTATGCGTTGAGGGCCGCTGACCTGCTGTTACGCGTGTGACTGATGTGACAAGTGTTGCTGACGAGACGACGAGGGACAGGCCGTGACGATCGAGTTCTCACACCAGCCCGTCACGGAAGTCCCTCGCCGCCATGTCATCATCCCTTACCCCTGCACTGTCGCGTCGACCGCTGATGGAGGTGTTCGCGCAGGTCCCCGATCCGCGCGACCCCAGGGGTCGACGGCATGACCTTGCGACGGTGCTGACCCTGGCGCAGACCGCGGTGCTGGCCGGTTCACGGACCCTGCTGGCGATCGCCGAATGGACCCAGGACGTAGCACGGGACACTCTGTCCCGCATCGGAATCAGCCCGGATCGGGCACTTCCATCGGAGTCGACGATCCGCCGCGCGCTGGCCCGGGTGGACGCCAACGATCTGGACGTCCTGCTGGCTGGATGGATGGCCACCCGGGTCGGGGAGCTGGGCGGGAAACGGGTCATCGCGTACGACGGCAAGACCATGCGCGGCGCCCGCACCTCCACCGGCACCCCGCACCTGCTGGCCGCGTTCGACCATGCCGCCGGTGCGGTCGTCGGCCAGCTGGCGGTGGCCACCAAGAGCAACGAAATCCCCGCCCTTCGCGACCTGCTGAACACCATGGACATCACCGGTTCGGTGATCACAGCGGACGCCATGCACTGCCAGCGGGAGACCGCCAGCCACATCATCGACCGCGACGCCCACTACGTCCTGACGGTCAAGGACAACCAGTGCGCCACGAGGCGCTCCGATGTATACCCGCCGCAGGCGGGAGGAACTCGAAGGGAGGTTCTTGGGTCTGATGACTTACCTGGAGCCGAAAGGCGAAGGGGACAGCAGCATGTCAGGAAAC
>JBIOVW010000923.1:0-2749 GCA_044867945.1 Nakamurella sp.
CAAGGCCACCGCGCAACATCCCGAGTCGTTGACCGGGCCCGTGCGCCGGCGGGCGTCGGGACCGGACCGGTCCGGCCCGGCCGACCGCTCCCAACTGCCGCCGGGCATGGAGCCACGAGCGTCGGCCCGCCCACCGGTCGGAGACTTGCGCTGACCCCGGGGCTCCGGGAATGACGGACCGGCATCCCCGGCCGCGGCTCAGCGTTCCAGGCAGGTCCGCAGCTTCTCGGTGATCGCCCGCAGCCAGCGGGAGACCTGCATCTGGCTGACGCCTACCTCCTTGCCGATCCGCGACTGCGACCAACCTCTGGCGAAGCGCATCTGCACCACGTCGCGCTCCCGCTCGGTGAGCGAACCCAGCAGCCGCTCGACCGTCGCCCGGTCCTCGACCCGTCGCAGTTCCACGTCCTCCGCACCCCAGGACTGGGCGATCGCCAGCCCGGCACCTTGATCCTCGTCCAGCGAGCGGGGCCGGCGGCAGGCCACGGCGACCCGGGCCTCGCTGATGTCCTCGAGGTTCGCGCCGGTCACCTCGGCCAGCTCCGCGTCCTGCGGGGCGCTCCCGTCCCGATGCCGGTGGAGCTGTTCGGCCTCGGCGATCGCGGCCCGCAGCTCCTGGATTCGGCGCGGCGGGCGGACCAGCCAGGAGTGGTCACGGAAGTAGCGTTTGATCTCGCCGAGGATCGTCGGCACCGCGAACTGCAGAAAGTCGTCGCTGCGGCCGGGTCGCCAACGCTGCACGGCCTTGACCAGCCCCATGAACGCGAGTTGCTCCAGGTCACAGCGCTCCACCCCGCGCCCGCTGTATCGGGCGGCGAGCGACCGGGCGACCGGCACGTACTCGACCACGACCTGCTCTCGGCAGCGCTGCAGGTCTTCCGGATCGTCGCAGACGGCGGTGTACTCGAGCAGGTCGCGGATCCGCTGTGCCCGCTCACCGGTGGGCGTGGCGGCCAGGGTGTGGCCCGAACGCTTGGGCGCCGTCGGCGCCGAGCCTTCCGGGATGGGGACGAGATCGATCGCATCCAGCACTGAGGTCACGCGGAACTCCCGACATCACAGGGTCGTTCCTGGCGCCTCTGCTGGACCAGTACAGCCATCACATCACAGCAACCCCACGGTTTCAACGCCGGATCGGAGCACCGTTCGTACACCGTCCGTCACGGTCCCCGCCGCCCCGTCGATGGCCTGCGCTACGGTGTTGCCGCCCGGAATCGACCCGGCGACCAGCACACGACCCGGGGGAACCACGCTTCAGGAGGACCGATGGCCGAGCCCGCAGCACCGACGGTGGCCGCCCGCACCCTGGTGCTGATGCGGCACGCGCCGGCCGGGGGCGCCGCCCGGGATCACGACCGGCCGCTCACCCCGGACGGCGTCCGGACCGCCACCGAGGCCGGCCGATGGATGCGGGCGAACCTGCCGGCCGTTGACCTCGCCCTGTGCTCCAGCGCCACCCGGACCCGACAGACGCTGTCGGCGGCCGGGGTCGCGGGTCAGATCAAGTACTCCGACGAGCTCTACGGCGGTGGCGTCGACGACGTCCTTGCGGAGGTGTCGTCGGTGCCGGATGCCGTGTCGACGTTGCTGGTGGTCGGACATGCGCCCACCATCCCATCGACCGCGTGGGAGCTGGTCACCCAGGCCCGGCTGAACCGGGAAGCGGAGCCATCGAGCGCGGAGGAGGATTTGCGCCGGTTCGCCGCGGGCACCTTGGCGGTGCTGACCACCACGGCCGGCTGGGCCGCTCTGGCGGAGGCCGGGGCGCAGCTGCAGACGGTTCGTCACCCGGTGTAGCGTCGCGCCCTGCTACCGGACGCCGGCGGTGTCGCGGATCTCCTTCAGGGCCTGGGTGAGCTGCTCGAACAACGCGGGGCCGGCGACCAACAAGCCGGGCTGCCCGGCGATCGGCGTCGTCCGGATCGCCTTCGCCCCCGCCTCTTCGGCGATCAGGCCGCCGGCCGCGACGTCCCACACCTTGATGCCCTCCTCGAAGTAGGCGTCGACCGATCCCGACGCAACCGCGCACAGATCCAGCGCGGCCGACCCGATCCGTCGGATGTCCCGCACCTGCGGCAGCAGCCGCCCCACCAGGGCCGCCTGCCGGCGGCGGATTTCGGTGTCGTACCCGAAACCGGTGGCCAGCAGGGCCCGGTCCATCGGCACCGGGTCGTTGACCCGCAACGGGCGGCCGTCGACGCTCGCCCCGACGCCACGGATGGCGTGGTAGGTCCGCTTGGTGACCGGGTTGTGCACCACGCCGACCAGCGGGCCGTCCTCGTCCTCGGCGGCGATGCTCACCGCGAAGTTGTCCAGCTGGTAGACGTAGTTCACCGTGCCGTCCAGTGGGTCGATCACCCAGCGGATCCCGGTCCGGGACTCGCGCTCCGCGCCCTCCTCGCCGAGCAGCCCGTCGTCGGGACGCTCCTGGGAGATCAACTTGACCAATGTCGACTCGGCACTTCGGTCTGCGTCGGTCACCGGGTCCGTCGCGGACGACTTGGTCGTCAGGCCCTCGACCTTGCCGTACCGGTTCGTCAGCTCCCGGCCGGCGGCGCGGGCGCACCGCATCGCTAGGTCCAGGAGACGGGCGGGGTCGACAGTCGAATCGGCAGCGGAGGGCATGCCGCCATCCTGCCTGGCCGCCCCGGAACACGCGCCGCCCAGTCGGCCGAGCTTGCGAGGCCGCCATCGGGCACAGTCGGCCGAGCTTGCGAGGCCGCCCACCAGCACAGCAGGACCGGGCGCA
>JBIOVW010000924.1:0-3052 GCA_044867945.1 Nakamurella sp.
ACGCCGACCTGCGCAAGGAGCTGGAGGCCGGCCGGCTGGTGCTCAACCCGTGGGATCCGGCCATGCTGCAGCCCTCGAGCGTCGATGTCCGGCTGGACCGCTTCTTCCGGGTCTTCCAGAACTCCCGCTACACCCACATCGACCCGATGCTGCAGCAGGACGAGCTGACGACTGAGGTCGAGCCGGACGGCGACGACCCGTTCGTCCTGCATCCGGGCGAGTTCGTGCTGGGGTCGACGTTCGAGACGGTCGGCCTTCCGGACGACCTCGCGGGCCGGCTCGAAGGCAAGAGCTCCCTCGGGCGGCTCGGCCTGCTGACCCATTCGACAGCGGGGTTCATCGACCCCGGGTTCACCGGGCACATCACCCTGGAGCTGTCGAACGTCGCCAACCTGCCGATCACCCTGTGGCCCGGGATGAAGATCGGGCAGCTGTGCCTGTTCCGACTGTCCACGCCCGCCGAGCGGCCCTACGGGAGCCAGGGGGTCGGATCGCGGTACCAGGGGCAGCGCGGGCCCACGCCGTCGCGGGCCCACCTCAACTTCCACCGGGCGGACACGCGGCGGTCCTGAACCGATTCCGTCGACGGAACCGCCGGTACCCTCGGCCGACGATGGACCCGCGCCCCACACCTCCGCCCCCTCCCGGGGAATCCGGCGTGCCCGCGGTACGTCCGTCGAACCCGGTTGCCCGGCCCGACGACGTGCGGGCGGCCGACGACCGGTTCGGGCCGCCGCCGGCTCCGGAGACTCCGGCACACCGTTGGCGCCGCCTCACCCGCACCCGCAAGGGCGCGGCCGGCGTGGCGATCCTTGCGGCCGCGCTGCTGCTCTGGCCGTTCGCCGGATGGTTCTGGATCCCGTGGATCGCCGGACTCGTCGTGCTCGTGCTGATCGGCCTGCTCCGGCTGGACCGGCTGCTCCACGGGTGGACGTGGCACCTCGGCGGGCTGGCCGTCGTCGTCGGGCTGATGCTCGCCACGAGCCCGTGGGACTGGGCGTTGGCGGCGAGTCTCGGTGTGCTGCTGGCGGGTCTGGTGCAGTTGCCGTGGTGGCGGCTCGCCGCGGTCGGAGCGGTGCTCTGCCTGGTGGCCGGGGTCGGGTGGGGCGTGGACCGCTACGGCGCGGCCCAGGAAAGGGCGGCGCAGGAAGCGCAACGCAGCCAGGAGAACATGAGCCTTCTCGGCGAGCGGTCGCCCGACCGGGTTCTTCCGGCGCTTCTGGAAGGCATCGGGCAGGGCGATGTCATCGGAGTGTGCGGTCTGCTCGCAGAGCCGGCCCGAAATCGATTCGTGCAGGTGGCGGGAACCGCGGACTGCGCGAGTGCGGTGGGGCACTTCCACGCTGTGCTGCCACGCGTTCCCCCGTTGCGCGACCTCGACGCGCCCGTCATCGGTGCCGGCGCCGCGATGACGGTCGACGGGTGCCGGACCGCGTGGGCGTCGCCGGGTTTGGGCGGCCCGGAGCTGGGGATCCTGCGGGTGGCGCAGGCGCCGCCGCCGGGCCAGACCTACTTCATCAGCGGGTTCGGGCCGTGCCCTGCTGTTTGACGCGATTCGGAACAGCGTTGTCAGTGCCGCCGAACAGGCGACTTACGCGGGTGTGATTCGTCCGTTCAGTGCACTCGCGACCGCCGTACAGTCGGGTGACCGTTAGCGGTTGTGAACAGTCCGTAGTGCAAGCGCGGCGACACGACGTCGCGGCCTAGGATTGATCCGGTCACCGTGCTGTACTCGGTGTCGGGGCGTAACCGGTGGAAAACGCATCCACCCGCCCCGGGGCGCCCGCCGCCTTCTGGACCGGCAGCGGGACGGACGTGACGAGGAGGAGCAGTCGTGACCGCACCGAACGCCATGCTGAAGCCGGCGTTCATGCTCGCCCAAGATCTCAACACGCGCGGTCTGCAGGGATGGATCCAGGACAACGTCATCCCGCTCGTCCTCCTGGGCATCGCCATCATGCTGCTCTGGATCGGCGGTCGCGGCGACAACGCCGGCGTCGCGCGCCGTAGCGTCGGTCTGATCGTCGGTCTCATCGCGCTGGGCATCGCGGTCTCCGGCAACGGCCCCCAGATCGGCGCGTTCCTCGCCCGCCTGCTCACGGGCTGAGCGCCGTGCTCGTCCGTACCGACGACGAGGTGTACCGCGTCGACTCCGTGTGGCTCGGTCCGCCGCGCGCCACGTTCCCCTGGCGGGCCAGGTACGTGAGCTACGGGCTGGGCCTCGTGGTAATGATCTTGGTCATGTTCGTGCAGCGCCGGGTCGGGATCGGGCTCGACTTCTTCTCCGTCGCCTGGGCGCTGGTGCTGACGATCGTCATCACCCGGTTCCTCGGGAAACGGATCGACTACGAGCGCCCGCTGGGGCAGGTCGTCGAGCTGTTCCGGCACGAGGTGCGCGGGCCCCGGGCCAGAACGGCCGTCGCGGGCGGCCCGGTCCGGGCCGGACACGTCCGCCTCTCGCGTGCCCGCACGCGTCCGAAGCCCGTGCGGGGCCGGAAGAAGGGGCGGCCCCGTGTCGCGGCGTGAGAAGCGACCGGCGAAGGGCCGTGATCCCCGCCGTGATGCGCGCCGGGAGATGCCGGCCGAGGAGCCGCGCCGGCGGCATGGCCGCTACCTGGCAGGCGAGACGAACCTGCCCAAGTACACGCCGGACATCGCGCTGCGCTCGATCGACGGCCACCTGACGCGCACCGGCACCCAGGTCATGGCCTGGTACCGGCTTGCTGCCCAGGCCTGGAGCTTCCGCAGCGACTCCCAGCGCGAGGTGCTGATCCGCCAGATCGCCGCGCAGCTCGGGGAGTTGCAGGGCCGCTGGCTGCACATCCGGGTGACCACGCGGCCGTACCCGGTGCACATGTGGGCCGAGTCGTTCGACAACAACGCCCTCGGCCGGCTGCCCGACGTCGCCGGTGCGCTGGGCTGGGACGGCTTCCTGGAGGGCGAGCAGCGCCACCTCATGGGTCTGTCCATGTCCGACAAGGAGGTCTTCCTCGGGGTCGAGGTCTCCGGGCGCGGCATGCTCGACCGCTGGGTGGAGCGGGCGGCGCCGGTG
>JBIOVW010000925.1:0-2729 GCA_044867945.1 Nakamurella sp.
CCAACCGGGACGGTTCGGTGGTGCGGTATCTGCAGTTGGCGCACAACGAGCGGCACCCGCAGACCGGGAACTCGGTCGCCAAGGTGATCCACAACTTCGGGCGGGCCGACCAGGTCGACCGCGAAGCGTTGGCCCGGCTGGTGGCCTCGATCTCACGGTTCCTCACCCCGGAGCAGGCCGCGACCGCCGCCGGCGGCGGCGAGGTCGAGGTGCTGGAGTCCCGGCGCCTGGGCGGGGTGTGGACGCTGGACCGACTCTGGGAACGCCTCGGGATCGGCGCGGCGATCCGGGCCGCCGCGGCCGGGCGGCGGCTGGACGGGGAGGCCGCCGAGCGGGTGGTGTTCGCCCTGGTCGCCCAGCGCGCCCTGGAACCGGGCTCAAAGCTGGCGGCGACCCGCTGGGTGGCCGAGCGGGTGATGATCGACGGCTGCCCGGAGTTCACCGATGATCAGGCGTATCGGGCGATGGACTTCCTGCTCGACGCGCTCGACCAGATCGCCGCGCAGATCTTCGGCTCGGTGGCGCACCTGCTCAACCTCGACCTGGACATCGTGTTCGTGGACACCACCTCCACCTACTGGGAGGTCGAGTGCGCCGACACCGACGCTGAGCTCGTCGATGCCCCCGCCGACGACGAGCTGGGCAGCCCGGACGAGGCCGGCCGGCGCACCTTCGGGCACTCCAAGGACTCCCGCCCGGATCTGCCGCAGGTGGTGATCGCGATGGCGGTCACCCGCGACGGGGTACCGGTGCGGTGCTGGACCTTCCCCGGCAACACCGCCGACACCGCGATCATCCGCCGGATCAAGGACGACCTGGGCGGCTGGGGGCTACGCCGGCTGGTCTGGGTCGCCGACCCAGTCGTCAACCCGGGGTTCGCCTCCGCGGCCAACCGCGCCTACCTCACCCGCGGCGGCGGGCACTACATCCACGCCGAGAAGCTGCGCCACACCAACACCGAGGCCGCCGCCGCGCTCGCGAGGGCCGGCCGCTACCGCACCGTCGCGGACAACCTGCGGGTCAAAGAGGTGCACGTCGCCCCCGGCGGCGACGGCGACGGCGATGACGGCGCGCGGGCCCAGCGGTTCGTGGTGTGCCACAACCCCGAAGCCGCCGCGCGCGACGCCGCGGTCCGCGCGAACCTGGTCGCGCACCTGCAGCAGCTGATCGACGGCTCCGACGCCTGGCCCGCCCGGCGCCGCGACGAGCTGGTCGGCTGGCTCAAGACCAAACCCGGGCTGCGCCGCTACCTGCGCCGCACCCCCGCCGGGCTGCTCCGCGTCGACTCCGCCGCCATCAAGCGTGAGCAGCACCTGGACGGCAAGTGGCTGCTACGCACCTCCGACACCACGCTCACCCCCGACGACCTCGCCGCGGCCTACAAGCAACTGACCGCGATCGAACGCGGCTGGCGCGACATGAAAGGCGCGCTCGCGCTGCGCCCGGTGTTCCACCACCGCGAAGACCGCATCCGTGCGCATGTCCAACTGTGCTGGCTGGCCCTGCTGCTCATCCGCGTGATCGAGAACGCCACCGCCGACACCTGGCGCAACACCCGCCACGAACTCGACCGGCTGGCCCTGGTCACCCTCGCCACCGCACACGGTCGCGTCGCCCAGCGCTCCGCACTCACCACCGGGCACAAGCAGATCCTCACCGCCCTCGAGCTGCCCGAACCCGCCCGCTACTTCGACTTCACCACCACCGGCTGACCCGGCGCCTCCGACGCCCTCCCCGTAGTAACACGACCCCGGCCGGCCAGATCCACAGTTTCCGCAGCTCAACGCCCAAATCCGGCATGATCGTGCGCCTATCATCTGCGGAAGTCGGGCGAGGTCCATCGTGAGGTTGCGGGCCTGTTGGGTGGTCCAGGGCCCGTCGGGATGCGCGGTCACGCCGAGGATGTGTAGGTAGCGGTCGCCGACCTCGAGGACGAATAAGGACGTAGAGCCGCCGCAGCGTCAGCGCGCAGTCGATGTGGAAGAAGTCGATGGCCAGCATGCTGGTGGCCGGCGTGCGCAGAAACCGTCGCCAGCTGGTGTCGGTGTGCCGCACCGGCGCCGGTGGGATCCGGTGGCGCTGGAGGATCCGGCGGATCGTTGTTGAGGCGCCGACGTGGTGGCCGAGTTTGAGCAGTTCGCCCTGGGTTCTGCGGTATCCCCGGTTCGGGTTCTCCGTCGCCATCGGCACGATCAGCGCGGCGATGATGTCGTCGATCGGTGGTCGTCCGGGCCGGTTCGGGTAGGTCCACCTCGTGCGCACGAGGCGGCGGTGCCAGCGCAGGATGGTGCCCGGGGTGACCAGGCGATGGCTGTGTAGGTCCTTGGGCAGCCAGCTGGTGAGGGCGGCGAACACGGCCCGGTCAGCCCAGTCCAAGCGGGGCATCGGGTTGTTGCGGCGCAGCACCGCGACCTCGTGCCGTAGCACCACCAACTCGACGTCCTTGGCAGAGGTTCTGCGTGCCAGCAGCAAGACCAGCCTCAGCATTTGGAGGAAGATCAGGTACAGCAGTCGCAGCGACACGACGGCGATCATCCCGGCCACCGGTGACCGCCGATCACCGCTGGTCACCACCACATACGACGTTCTGGAACCCCACAGGCCGGCACCGGCCGACCCCGGCCCGGCGCCGATGGCTCCGGTGCGGCCCCGGTCAAGGGCGCGGGTCGCAACCGCTCCGGAACACCGCGGCTGGCCGCCGGAGCGTTGCAGGGCATGGTCCAGGACTT
>JBIOVW010000926.1:0-2282 GCA_044867945.1 Nakamurella sp.
GGGCACCGAGGTCGAGGGCGAACGCGACCAGGTGCTCGATGTCCTGCGCGAGGTGATGGCGGTGGCGCTGGACGCCGGCGCCACCCGGATCACCCTGCAACTGCACACGGAAACCTGATGTCCTCCCCGGCCGCCCCCTCCCCGGACAAGTCAGCCGACGATTTCCTCGCCGCGGTGCGTCCCCTGGTCGAGCGAATCGGGGCAACCTTCGTCGATGCTGCCGACGTCACCGCCACCGACGTGCCGCTGGCCTGGGGCGACAGCATCGTCGCCGGTGTCCGGTTCGCCACCGACGACTCCGAGTCGCGCGACTCCGAGGTGCGCTCTGATGAGGGCGGACTGGTCGGGATCCTCGCCGACGTGCAGCGCGAGTTCGACGGCCCCCTCCCCGAGCTTCCCCGTGCGCAGAAGCAGCGGGCGGTGCGGCTGCTCGAGGGGGCGGGGGCGTTCTCCTACCGCAAGTCCGTCGAGACCATCGCGTCCGCGCTGGGTGTCAGCCGGTTCACGGTCTACAACTACCTCAACCGCGACCGCGGCTGACGGCGGAAAGTCGCCCGAAGACAGCCTCAACAAATTGTTGACGTGGCCTGCGTCACGAAGTATATTTCGACCTGCGGAAGAACGATTCCGAATCCTGCGAAGGCCACCCGCCGCCGTCCCGACGCTCAACGGAGAGCTGGTTCTGCCATGACGACGTCCTCGAGACACGCCTGCACTCTCACCAGGTCCCCCCAGCCTGACGCCTGAACCCCGACCGCCTGTTGCCGCTCCCCGACGGAGCGGTTCGTTACCGGGCCGACCGATGCCCGCCACACGTTCACAATCCATTCGCCGGAGCATGCCTGTGCATGCTCCCACCGGACCAGAGGGGCTCTCATGGCTTCTGCAACCACGTCACCGGGCAAGCCGGCCCGCACCAAGTCGATCAAACATCCGGTCGATCAGATCCTGCCGATCCCCAATCTGGCGGTCTACGGCATCCAGCACGTGCTCGCGTTCTACGCCGGCGCGGTGGTGGTGCCGATCCTGCTGGCCAACGCGATCGGGCTGACCCAGGAAGAACTCATCCACCTGATCAACGCCGACCTGCTCACCTGCGGCATCGCCTCGATCATCCAGTCCGTCGGGTTCTGGAAGATCGGTGTGCGCCTGCCTCTGCTGCAGGGGGTCACGTTCACCGCGGTGTCGCCGATGATCGCCATCGCGATGGCCAACGGCGGCGGCACCCAGGGCCTGCTCTACATCTACGGCTCCGTCATCATCGCGGGCCTGTTCACCCTGTTCATCGCCCCCTACTTCGCCAAGCTGATCCGGTTCTTCCCACCGGTGGTCACCGGCTCGGTCATCACCATCATCGGCCTCGCACTGCTGCCGGTGGCCGCGGCCGATGCCGTCGGCGGCGCCGCACATCCCGATCCGACGAACCCGAAGTACCTGGCCTATGCCATGGGCACGCTGGCCCTGATCGTGATCATCCAGCGGGTGTTCCGCGGGTTCATGGCCACCGTCGCGGTGCTGCTCGGCCTTGTGGTCGGCACGGCGGTGGCGGCGCTGCTCGGTGACGTCAGTTTCTCCGGCGTGTCCGACGCGGCCTGGCTCGGCGTGACCACCCCGTTCTACTTCGGCATCCCGAAGTTCTCGGTCGCGGCGATCATCTCGATGATCGTGGTCATGCTGATCACCGCGGTGGAAACCACCGGTGACGTGTTCGCCACCGGTGAGATCGTGGAGAAGCGGGTCGGCGCGGAGGACGTGTCCCGGGCGCTGCGCGCAGATGGTCTGGCCACCTTCCTCGGCGGCGTGCTGAACTCCTTCCCGTACACCTGCTTCGCCGAGAACGTCGGCCTGGTCCGGCTGACCCGGATCAAGAGCCGGTATGTGGTGGCCGCGGCGGGCGTGTTCATGATCCTGCTCGGCCTGATCCCCAAGGCCGGCGCCCTGGTGGCCGCCATCCCGCACCCGGTGCTGGGCGGCGCCGCGATCGCCATGTTCGCCACCGTCGCCGTGGTCGGCATCCAGACCCTGGCCCGGGTCGACTTCCACGACCACCGCAACGTGGTCATCGTGGGCACCAGCATCGGCCTGGCCATGTTCGTCACCGCCCAGCCCCAGGTGGCCGAGGCGGTCCCGGACTGGGCGCAGATCATCTTCGGCAGCGGCATCACCCTGGGCAGCCTGACCGCCATCCTGCTCAACCTGATCTTCCACCACGTCGGCAAGAACTTCGGACCGGCCGTCGCCGGCACCCCGGGTGCGCTGATCCGGCTGAGCCAGGTCAACGA
>JBIOVW010000927.1:0-16566 GCA_044867945.1 Nakamurella sp.
CGGCCATGTCAGGCCCCCTGCCCGGCCCGCGCCCGGAGCATCGCCGCCGGGGCGACGTCCTCGATCGGCAGACCCCGCCGGGCGGCCACGGCCTCCGGCTGCTGCAGCCGCTTGAGCGCGTCGATCGTCGCGTGCACGATGTTGATCGGGTTGTCCGAGCCGAGCGACTTGCTCAGCACGTCGTGGATGCCGGCGCATTCCAGCACCGCGCGCACCGGTCCGCCGGCGATCACGCCGGTACCGGGCGATGCCGGGCGCAGCAGCACCACGCCGGCCGCCGCCTCACCCTGCACCGGGTGCGGAATGGTGGAGGCGATCCGGGGCACCCGGAACATGTACTTCTTGGCCTCCTCGACGCCCTTGGCGATCGCGGCGGGGATCTCCTTGGCCTTGCCGTAGCCGACGCCGACCTGTCCGTCGCCGTCACCGACGACGACCAGGGCGGTGAACGAGAACCGCCGGCCACCCTTGACGACCTTGGCGACCCGGTTGGTCACCACGATCCGTTCGAGCAGCGGATTCTTTTCCGCGGGGGCGTCGCGGCGGCCGCCGTCACGACCGCCCCGGCGGTCCCGCCGGTCGCCGCGATCGCTGCCTCGGTCGCCGCCGCCGCCGAAGCCGCCGCGCTGTTGTCCGGGCATCAGATATCCCTCTCGATCATGCTCTCGGTAGTCATCTAGAACTCCAGGCCGGCGCTGCGGGCGCCGTCCGCGAGGGCCGCGATCCGGCCATGGTAGGCGTCGCCGCCGCGGTCGAAGACGACCGAGGTGACCCCCAGCTCGACCGCGCGCCGGCCGACGATCTCACCGACCTTGCGCGCCTTGGCGGTCTTGTCGCCGTCGGTGGCCCGCAGGTCCGCCTCCAGGGTGGACGCCGAGGCGAGGGTCCTGCCGACGGTGTCGTCGACCAGCTGCACCGCGATGTGCCGCGACGAGCGGTTGACCACCAGGCGCGGCCGGGCAGCGGTGCCCGAGATCCTCTTGCGGAGGCGGAAGTGGCGACGGGCCCGGGCGACCCGACGGCTGTGCGAAACAGAAGCTGCCATGGTTACTTACCCGTCTTTCCGACCTTGCGCCGCACGACCTCGCCCGCGTAACGCACGCCCTTGCCCTTGTACGGGTCGGGCTTGCGCAGCTTGCGGATGTTCGCGGCGACCTCGCCGACCTGCTGCTTGTCGATGCCCTCGACCCGGAACTTGATCGGGGACTCGACGACGAAGTTGATGCCCTCCGGGGCCGGGACCGGCACCGGGTGCGAGTAGCCGAGGGCGAACTCGAGGTCCTTGCCCTTCGCGGTGACGCGGTAACCCACGCCGACGATCTCCATCGACTTGATGTAGCCCTGGGTCACGCCCACGACCATGTTGTTCAGCAGCGACCGGGTCAGGCCGTGGCGGGCCCGCGAGTCGCGGTCGTCGTCCGGGCGGGTGACCTTGAGCTCGCCGTCCTCCTTGGCCACCTTGATCGGCTCGACCACGGCGTGGCTGAGCGTGCCTTTGGGGCCCTTCACCGTCACCGTGTTGCCGACGATGGTCACGTCGACGCCCGCCGGCACGGGGATCGGCATTCGTCCGATTCGAGACATGTCCGAACCCCCTTACCAGACGTAGGCGAGGACTTCCCCGCCCACCTTCTTCTTCGCGGCCTGCCGGTCGGTCAGCAGCCCGCTGGACGTGGAGATGATCGCGATGCCCAGGCCGCCGAGGACCTTGGGCAGCTCGGTGGAGCGGGCGTAGACCCGCAGGCCGGGCTTCGAGACGCGGCGGATGCCGGCGATCGAGCGCTCACGGTTCGGGCCGTACTTGAGCTTGACGACAAGGGACTTGCCGACGGGTGCCTCGGCCGTGGTCCAGGAGGCGATGTAACCCTCCTTGACCAGGATGTCGGAGATGCTGCCCTTCAGCTTGGAGAAGGGCATGACGACCTCGTCGTGGTACGCCGAGCTGGCGTTGCGGATCCTGGTGAGGAAGTCCGCGATCGGGTCGGTCATGGACATGTGGTCGTGCCTTTCTCGCCTGGTTCCCGGACCTGCTGCGCAGGGCCAAGGCCTGTGACGAACTCGTGCTTCAGGTCGGGGTTTACCAGCTGGACTTGGTGACGCCGGGCAGCTCGCCGGCGTGCGCCATCTCGCGCAGGCAGATCCGGCACAGGCCGAACTTGCGGTACACCGAGTGCGGACGGCCGCACCGGGAGCAGCGGGTGTAGCCGCGCACCGCGAACTTCGGCTTGCGCTTGGCCTTGTTGATCAGAGCGGTCTTTGCCATGCGATCAGTTCTCCTTGAACGGGAAGCCCAGCCGCCGCAGCAGCGCACGTCCCTGGTCGTCCGTCGTCGCCGTCGTGACGACCGTGATGTCCATGCCCCTGGGGCGGTCGATCCGGTCGATGTTGATCTCGTGGAACATCGACTGCTCGTTCAGGCCGAAGGTGAAGTTGCCGTGGCCGTCGAACTGCGTCGGCGACAGCCCGCGGAAGTCGCGGATACGGGGCAGCGCGATGGTCAGCAGCCGATCCAGGAACTCCCACATCCGGTCGCCGCGCAGGGTGACCTTGGCGCCGATCGGCATGCCCTCGCGCAACTTGAACTGGGCGATGGACTTGGTGGCCTTGCGGATCACCGGCTTCTGCCCGGTGATGGTGGCCAGGTCGCGCACCGCACCCTCGATCAGCTTGGCGTCGCGGGCCGCCTCGCCGACGCCCATGTTGACGACGACCTTGGTGACGCCCGGAATCTGCATCACGTTGGCGATGCCGAACTCCAGCCGCAGGGCGTCCTTGACCTCGTCCTGGTAGCGAAGCTTCAGCCGCGGCTTTGGGGCTGCAGCAGCGGTTTCCTCGGTGGTCGCGGTCATCACAGGTCCTTACCGGTACGACGGGAGAAGCGAACCCGACGGCCGTTCTCGTCCTCACGCTTGCCGACGCGGGTCGGCTTGTTGTCGGCATCCACCACCTGCACGTTGGACACGTGGATCGGAGCCTCCTGGGTGACGATCCCGCCGGTCTTCGCGCCGCGCTGGGTCGTCGACACCTTGGTGTGCTTCTTGATGCGGTTGACGCCCTCGACCAGGACGCGGTTCGTGTCCGGGTAGGCCTGGATGACCTTGCCCCGGGCGCCCTTGTCCTTGCCGGCGATCACCAGCACGGTGTCGCCCTTGCGCACCTTGAGCCCCATCACAGCACCTCCGGCGCCAACGAAATGATCTTCATGTACCTCTTGTCGCGCAACTCACGGCCGACCGGGCCGAAGATGCGGGTACCGCGGGGGTCACCGTCGTTCTTGAGCAGCACAGCGGCGTTCTCGTCGAACCGGATGTAGCTCCCGTCCGGACGCCGCTTCTCCTTCACGGTGCGCACGACGACGGCCTTGACCACGTCGCCCTTCTTCACCCCGGCACCTGGGATGGCGTCCTTGACGGTCGCCACGATGATGTCGCCGATGCCTGCGTACCGGCGGGACGAACCCCCGAGTACGCGGATGCACAGGATCTCCTTGGCACCGGTGTTGTCGGCGACCCGGAGACGGGACTCCTGCTGAATCACTGCAGTCCGCCTTCTACTGGCAACCCGGGAGCGCCGGGCCGCGGTTGTCCGGTTCCGGCCTCTCTGCGTTCGTCCGGCCGCTGACATGCGAAAAGACAAGAGGAAGTACGAGCGGCGGTTCGCTCGCCTTTTCACTCTTGCCTGTGGCACGTGGCCGCACGGACCGCTTCCGCCGGCGACCGGAGCCGTTCGGCATGGCGTGTCACGCAGGAAGGTGACGGAGCCCTGGCAAGATTTCCGACCTTGCCAGGCCAGATCGATGTCACCCGGACTTGCTCGCACTGGGTACGGACGGCCCGGCTGACGCCAATGTTCGACCTTACGCGATCATGCCGCGGAGCGCCAATCGGCGCAGGTCGGGCCGAGCGCGGCCCTGCCGCCGCCATTACCGGCGTCCGACAACCACACCAGCAGTCCAACAAAGCTGCCCATGCGGATCTCACCGGCACCCCGCCATGAATCCGCCCGACCTGCGAAACCGCCCGCCGCCCATATCCACACCGGCAGCTCAAGAAAGCTGCTGGTGCGGATCTGGTGCTCGGGTTATCCACATTCTTGCGTTCGCCGACCGATCGACGGCCGCAATCCGGTGAACTGGGGCGATGCCCCGTCCGACCCCACCGATGCCGTCACGGATCACCGAACTGGCCCGGCGCCAGGACGGGCTGATCGAACGATCCCAGGCGATCGCGGCCGGCTTGACCACCACGCAGGTCAACGGACACCTCCGCACGGGCCGATGGGTCCGGGTCCTGCCCAAGGTCTATTCGACCGACCACACCGCGGTGGGGCCGCTCCGGTTCATCCGAGCGGTGTCGATGTGGGCCGGTCACGACTCGGTCATCGAGGGCGCGGCCGCGTTGATCTGGCAGCGCCGGTCCGACCGGCCGTTGACGGAGGTCACGGTCTCGTGCGGCCGTAATCTTCGTCCGCCCAAGGCGGCATGGCCGATCCGGGTCCGTCGACACGTCGTGAACGAGTTCTGGCAGGTGCACTGGGACCATATCGCGGTTGTTCGCACCGAATTCGCCATTGCCCAACTACTACCGGGGGAGGGCCCGGCGCTGCTCGATGACGCGGTGCGACGACGATGGGTCACGGTTGACATGGTCGCCGAGGCGCACCGCTGCCTGTCCCCGGGTCGCGGATCGGCGATCCGGTCGAAGATCCTGGCCGCGGCCGACGGCGGAGCCATATCCGAGGTCGAGCGGCTCCTACACCGCCACCTTCGCGCGGCAGGGATCCGCGGATGGCGGGCCAACCTCTCGGTACGGCTGGGCTCGGTGAATCGGACGGGCGACATCGTGTTCATCGAGGTCAGGCTGCTGGTCGAGATCGACGGATTCGCGTTCCACACCGACCATGCCCGGTATGTGGATGACCGGGAGCGGCAGAACGAGTTCACCCTCGCCGGCTGGACCGTGCTGCGGTTCACCTGGTGGACCCTGACCCAAGAGCCGGAACGCGCGGTGCGTGACATCCAGGCCACCATCGCCCGCCTCAGGGGTGCGTGAGATCCACACCAGCAGCCCAAGAAGACTGCCCATGCGGATCTCGGAAAGCCGAAAGGCCCCGCCCGAGCCGAAGCTCGGGCGGGGCCAGAAGGACGGAGAGCGCAGGATTACTGCGCCCGCTCCAGGATCTTCACCAGGCGCCAGCGCTTGGTCGCGGACAGCGGCCGGGTCTCGGCCAGCAGCACACGGTCGCCGATACCGGCGGTCTCGTTCTCGTCGTGCGCCTTGACCTTGGTGGTGCGGCGGATGACCTTCGAGTACCGCGGGTGCTTCACCCGGTCCTCGAGCGCCACCACGATCGTCTTGTTCATCTTGTCCGAGACGACCAGACCCTCCCGGGTCTTGCGCTCGCCACGGGCCTTGACCGCAGGGGCGAACGTCTCGGTGGCATCGGCCTCGGCGACCGTCTCCGTGGTCACCACATCGGCGGCTACCGTGTTCTCCAGCTGCTCACTCTCGCTCACGCAGCACCTCCTTGGTTGGCCAGCTCGTCCGGACCGACGGACAGGCCGAGCTCACGCTCACGCATGACCGTGTAGATCCGGGCGATGTCGTGCTTGACGGTGCGCAGCCGCCGGTTGTTGTCCATCTGCCCCGTGGCCATCTGGAAGCGCAGGTTGAACAGCTCCTCCTTGGCCTCGCGGAGCCGCAGGACCAACTCGTCGGAGCCCAGTTCGCGCAGTTCGTCGGCGTTGCTCGCCATCAGCCCTCAGCTCCTTCCCGGGTCACGATGCGGCACTTCATGGGCAGCTTGTGGATCGCGCGGCGCAGCGCCTCGCGAGCCGTGGCCTCGTTCGGGTAGCTCATCTCGAACACGATCCGACCCGGCTTGACGTTGGCGATCCACCACTCCGGCGATCCCTTGCCCGAACCCATGCGGGTCTCCGCCGGCTTCTTGGTCAGCGGCCGGTCCGGGTAGATGTTGATCCAGACCTTGCCGCCACGGCGGATGTGCCGGTTGATGGCGATTCGCGCGGACTCAATCTGCCGGTTGGTGACGTACGCCGGCTCCAGTGCCTGGATGCCGTAGTCACCGAAGGTGACGGACGTGCCTCCGCTGGCCAGGCCGGTCCGGTGCGGCCGGTGCTGCTTGCGGTGCTTGACCTTGCGGGGAATCAACATGACCTATGCCCCTGTGGTCTCGGTGCCGGCCGGCGCGCCGGTGGGGAGAGCCTCGGGGTTCTCCTCGACGGCGGCCCGCCCGGCATCGGTGGATGTCGGAGTGGTGCCGGACGACCCGGAACGGCGACGCGACGGACGCTCGGCCCGATCGCCCCGACCCTCGCGAGCGCCCCGCTGAGCCGCGGCGGCCTCGGCCGCGCGCTGCTCGGCGAGGGTGCCGACCTTGTCGCCCTTGTAGATCCAGACCTTCACGCCGATCCGGCCGAAGGTCGTCTTGGCCTCGAAGAAGCCGTAGTCGATGTCCGCCCGCAGGGTGTGCAGCGGTACCCGACCCTCGCGGTAGAACTCCGACCGGCTCATCTCGGCGCCGCCCAGGCGACCGGAGCACTGGATCCGGATGCCCTTGACGCTCGGCGAGCGTTGGGCGGACTGCATCGACTTGCGCATGGCACGGCGGAAGCTGACCCGGTTGGACAACTGCTCGGCCACGCCCTGGGCGACCAGTTGCGCGTCGGACTCGGGGTTGCGCACCTCGAGGATGTTCAGCTGCACCTGCTTGCCGGTCAGCTTCTCCAGCTGCCCGCGGATGCGGTCGGCTTCGGCGCCGCGGCGACCGATGACGATGCCCGGACGGGCGGTGTGGATGTCCACCCGCACCCGGTCCCGGGTCCGCTCGATCTCCACCTTGGAGATGCCGGCCCGCTCCATGCCCTTGCTCATCAGCTTGCGGATCTGCACGTCCTCGGCGACGTAGTCGGCGTAGGACTTGTCCGCGTACCACCGCGAGTTCCAGTCGGTGGTGATGCCCAGCCGGAACCCGTGCGGGTTGATCTTCTGACCCACTACCGGGTCCTTCCCTTCGCATTCCGGCCGGCACTGCGGCGGCCCTGGCTTGACTGGTCGGCGGAGACCGACACCAGCTCGATCGTGATGTGGCTGGTCCGCTTGCGGATGCGGAACGCCCGGCCCTGGGCCCGCGGCTGGAACCGCTTGAGCGTCGGACCCTCGTTCACGAAGACCTTGTCCACGACCAGCGATTCCGGGTCGAGGCCCTGGTTGTTCTCCGCGTTGGCGACGGCGGAGGCCAGCAGCTTGGCCAATGGTTCGCTGGCGGCCTGCGGCGCGAACCGCAGGATGGACGCGGCGTCGACCGCGGACCGGCCGCGGATCAGATTGACCACGCGGCGGGCCTTCATCGGGGTCAACCGCGCATATCGGAGGGTGGCCTGGCTGCGGGGCAGCTCATCCACCTCGTTCTTGGCGTTCATCTGCTGATCTCCTAACCGCGCCGCGACCGGCGGTCGTCCTTCACGTGACCCTTGAAGGTCCGCGTCGGAGCGAACTCGCCCAGCTTGTGGCCGACCATCGACTCGGTGACGAACACCGGGACATGCTTGCGGCCGTCATGTACCGCAATCGTGTGCCCGAGCATGTCCGGGATGATCGTGGATCGACGCGACCAAGTCTTGATCACGGCCTTGGAGTTCTTGTCGTTCGCCGCGTCCACCTTCTTGAGCAGGTGGTTGTCGACGAACGGGCCCTTCTTGAGACTGCGGGGCATCTCGTGCCTACCTTCCTGCTCCGTTGTCGGTGTTCTGCTGGATCCTCATCAACCCGACCGTCACCGCTTCTTGCCCTTGCGACGGCCACGCACGATGAGCTTGTCGCTCTCCTTGTTCGGCCGACGGGTCCGACCCTCCGGCTTGCCCTTCGGGTTCACCGGGTGCCGGCCGCCGGACGTCTTGCCCTCACCACCGCCGTGCGGATGGTCGACCGGGTTCATGGCCACGCCACGCACCTGCGGGCGCTTGCCCTTCCAGCGCATCCGGCCGGCCTTGCCCCAGTTGATGTTCGCCTGCTCGCTGTTGCCGACCTCGCCGACGGTGGCGCGGCAGCGCACGTCGACGTTGCGGATCTCACCCGACGGCATGCGCAATTGGGCGTACGGTCCGTCCTTGGCCACCAGCTGCACCTTTGCGCCGGCCGACCGGGCGATCTTCGCGCCGCCGCCCGGCCGCAGCTCGATCGCGTGGACCACGGTACCGACCGGGATGTTGCGCAGCGGCAGGTTGTTGCCGGGCTTGATGTCCGCGCTCGGGCCCGTCTCCACCGTGTCGCCCTGGGCCAGCCGGTTCGGCGCGATGATGTACCGCTTGTCGCCGTCGGCGAAGTGCAGCAGCGCGATCCGGGCGGTGCGGTTCGGGTCGTACTCGATGTGCGCGACCCTGGCCGGCACGCCGTCCTTCTCCGCGCGCCGGAAGTCGATCACCCGGTAGGCGCGCTTGTGCCCGCCGCCCTGGTGCCGCGCGGTGACCCGGCCGTGCACGTTCCGGCCGCCCTTGGAGTGCAGCGGGCGGACCAGCGACTTCTCCGGCGTGCTCCGGGTGATCTCGGAGAAGTCGGCGACCGAGGCGCCGCGGCGACCCGGGGTCGTCGGCTTGTACTTACGGATACCCATTGGTTCTTCTCGTCCCTACCCTGCTCAGGCGCCGCTGAAGACGTCGATCGGCTTGCTGTCGCCGGACAGCGTGACGATGGCCCGCTTGGTGGCCTTGCGCCGGCCGTAGCCGGTGCGGGTGTGCTTGCGCTTGCCCTGCCGGTTGATCGTGTTCACCGAGACGACCTTGACGCCGTCGAAGATCTGCTCGATGGCGATCTTGATCTGCGTCTTGTTGGCGTCCGGGCGAACCTCGAACGTGTAGCTACCGGACTCCAGCAGGCCGTAGCTCTTCTCGGAGACGATCGGCCGAACGATGATGTCGCGAGGATCGGGGATCACTTCTCCTCCTCCTCATGCGCATCGGTTGCGGTGCCGATCGGAGCCACCGGGGCGGCCTTGGTCAATGAAGGGCCGGCAACGTCCCCATCCGCGGCGGCGTGCCGGCCGGGGCCGCCCGCAAGCTCGACGGTCGTGCCGGACGCGGCCCGGAACTCGTCCAGCGCGGCCTTGGTGAAGACCACGTCGTCGCTGTTGAGCACGTCGTAGGTGTTCAGCTGGCCGGACCACAGCAGGTGCACCTCGGGCACGTTGCGCAGGCTCTTCCAACCGATCTCGTCACCGAACTGCAGCACCACCAGGATCTTGCGGGCGGTGGACACGCCGCGCAGGGCACCCAGGGCCTTCTTGGTCGACGGGCTGTCCTCGACCGGCAGCGACTCCAGCACGTGCAGGTTCCCGCCACGCGCCCGGTCCGACAGCGCGCCGCGCAACGCGGCCGCCTTCATCTTCTTCGGGGTCCGCTGGGTGTAGTCGCGCGGGATCGGACCGTGAACGACGCCGCCACCGGTGAACTGGGGCGCGCGGGACGAGCCCTGGCGTGCCCGGCCGGTGCCCTTTTGCCGGTACGGCTTCTTGCCGCCGCCGGACACCTCGCCGCGCGTCTTGACCTTGTGCGTGCCCTGCCGGGCTGCCGCCAGCTGGGCCACCACGACCTGGTGCATCAGCGGCACGTTGGCCGGCACGTCGAAGATGTCCGCGGGCAGCTCGATCCGCTCACCCGCCTCACCGGCGGGACCGGTGATCTGGACGGTGGTCATCAGGCACCCACCTTGCTCTGGTTCTTGACGGCGGACTTGATCATGACGAGGCCACCCTTGGGGCCGGGCACGGCGCCGTTGATCAGCACCAGACCCTTGTCGGCATCGACCGCGTGCACGGTCAGGTTCTGCACGGTCACCTTGGCGTTGCCCATCCGGCCGGCCATCCGCAGGCCCTTGAACACCCGACCGGGGGTGGAGCAGCCGCCGATGGAGCCCGGCGAGCGGTGCTTGCGCTGCACGCCGTGCCCGGCGCCGAGGCCGCTGAAGCCGTGCCGCTTCATGACGCCGGCGGTGCCCTTGCCCTTGCTGGTGCCGGTGACGTCGACCACCGCGCCCGCGTCGAACACCTCGGCCGCGGTGAGCTCCTGGCCCACGCTGTAGCCGGAGACGTCGTCGGTACGCAACTCGACCAGGTGCCGGCGCGGGGTGACGCCCGCCTTGACGAACTGGCCGGCGGCGGGCTTGGTCACCTTGCGCGGGTCGACGGCCCCGAACGCGAACTGCACCGCGCTGTAGCCATCGGTTTCCGGGGTGCGCACGGCGGTGACCACGACCGGCCCGGCCGCGACGACGGTGACCGGAACAACACGGTTGGCCTCGTCGAAGACCTGGGTCATCCCGAGCTTGTGGCCCAGGATTCCCTTGATCGCTTCTGCCATGTTGGTACTACCCATCTCCTGTGCTGTGACATACGCCCCGGGGGGCGGTGTGGACGTGATCGTTTCGGGGACCTTGCGGTGCCGATCCCCTACTGGATGTTGACGTCCACGGACGCCGGCAGGTCGATACGCATGAGAGCGTCCACGGTCTTCGGCGTCGGATCGAGGATGTCGATCAGCCGCTTGTGCGTGCGCATCTCGAAGTGCTCGCGCGAATCCTTGTACTTGTGCGGCGAACGCACGACGCAGTACACGTTCTTCTCGGTGGGCAGCGGCACCGGGCCGACCACCCTGGCACCCGTGCGGGTCACCGTTTCGACGATCTTGCGTGCCGACGCGTCGATCGCCTCATGGTCATAGGCCTTGAGCCGGATGCGGATCTTCTGTCCCGCCACGCTTGCCGTCCCTCTCGTTCGGCGCGACTTCCTCGCGCTGTACTCGCTTCGTGGCGGTTGCCCGCCCGTCGTGCTCACTGCTCCGGCGGCTGCCGCCGTCGCCGCGGCGCTCATGCGCCGCCCGTGCGATCCCCCGCTCGCCCGCGCACGGCTGGGTTGCCGTTGGGCGCGGTCACGGACTCGCGCACTCTCCAGGGCGAACAGGTGTCCGCCGCCGCTGTTCAGTCTGTCCGGGTTCACCGGTCCACGCGGTCGGGCGTGTCGCCCGAGCTGCTCAGGCGTCCGCCACTGCGGGCGAACACCGGGGCCGGCCGCGCTCGGTGGAGCGCGAGACATGCTTGTTCAGTGCTGCTGCCGCCACGGCCGGAAGGCCGGAACCGATCATCAGGTGATCCACTTCCGACTTCGGTCCACCCCGGTCGAGACCGCGCAAGAGCGCGCACCCGCCGGAGGGCAACCTGAGAAGTATGCCTGAGCCCCGGGTGGGACTTCAAGTTGGGGTCACGCCCGGACTTGCGCCCGAGGTCGAGTGGTCGAACCGGGACGACCCACCGGGTTGAATGGGCGGGTGGCCGACGACGTGCAGCTGGTGGACTTCCTGACGAGTCGGACCCCGGCGGAACTGGCGGTCGTCCTGCGTCACCGGCCGGACGTCCGACGGGGGTCGCCGATCGCCGGGATGCAGGATCTGGCCGACCGGATGAACCGGCCGGACTCCGTCCTGCAGGCGCTGCACCGCCTGGTGGTGCCTTCGGTTCAGGTGCTGCACGCCCTGCTGTTGAGCGGGCCGCGGCCGTTGCCCCGGAAGGTGGTGCAGCTGCTCGAGCCCGCGGACCGATCGCCGCAGGAGCAGCTCGACGCGCTGATGGAGGCCATCGACCAGTTGCAGCAGCACGCCCTGGCCTGGTACCGGCCGGACGGTACGGTCACCGTCGAGCCCTCGATCCGGCACTTCATCAGCCGACCGTTGGCCATCGGGATATCGGTGACGACGCATCTGGCGAACTGCAGCCGCCATGACGTCGGCGCGATGTGCACGGCCTGGAGGCTGCCCGCCAGGGGCAGCAGGGCTGGCCAGATCGCCCGGCTGGAGGCCGTGCTCACCGACCACGACCGCGTTCGCGCCGCGGTGGCCGGCGCTCCCGGCGCGGTCCGGGCCAGGTTGGAGCAACTGGCGGACGCCCAGGCCACAGGGAGATCGATCGAAGTGACCCGCGGCCGGGCCGAGGTCGAGGGTGAGATCTGGGCCAAGGGCCGCGGGCTGCTCTTCGGCGGCGGCGGTTACTACCTGCCGGCCATGCCGGCGGAGGTGGTGCTTGCGGTCCGGCCGGCCCCGACGTTGGTGCCGTTTCACCCACATGCCCCGGCCGGCCTGACCCGGCCGGTCGCACCCGGAACCCTGCGCGCGGGGGCGGCCGCGGCGGCCGGCGACTTCACCCAGTCGGTGGCCGCCCTGGTCGACCGGCTCACCCGGATCCCGGCCACCGGGTTGAAGATGGGCGGCGTCGGCGCCCGCGAGCTGATCAAGATCGGCAGGGCGCTGCACCTGGACGAGTCCCGGGTCAGGTTCGGGTTCGAGTTGCTCCGTGAACTACAGCTGCTGTCCGGCGCCGCCGGCACGGTCCGGATGAACACGGCCGCCCCGGATTGGCGAGCCGACGACCCGGGCGCCAGGTACGCCGACCTTGTCGTCGTGTGGTGGGGCCTACCCGTGCATCCGACCGTCGGCCGGGACTCCGACGACAAGGTCGTTCCCGCGGCCGGTGGTCGGGCGGTGACGCTCTCGGCCGAACTGTTGCGCCGGACGGTGCTGTCGCTGATCGCCGAGCTCCCGTCCGGGCATGGCCTGGCGGACGCCGAAGCGCTCGCCGAAACGGTGACCTGGCGGCGCCCCAACATCCCGATCGGCGCGCACGATGTGGACGCTGTCTGGCGGGAGGCGCACGATCTCGGCGCGCTCGTCGACGGATCGTTGAGCCCGATCGGTCGGTGCCTGCTGGACGCCGACCCCGATCGTCTGCTCGCCGTGGCCGGCGAACTCATCGCACCGGCCACGTCGATGGGCCGGTTTGGGTCGGATCTGACGGTCGTGGTCGCCGGGTCACCCTCGGCCGCGGTGAGCACGCTGCTGGACGCCTGCGCCGACCGCGAGGGCCGGGGCGCGGCGGTGATCTGGCGCTTCTCGCCGACCAGCGTGCGCCGGGCGTTCGACGAGGGCTGGACCGCCGAGCGGCTGACGTCGGCGCTGCGCGGGATCGCCGACCTTGCCGAGAACGCCGACCTACCGCAGCCGCTGACCTATCTGATCGCCGACGTCGACCGGCGGCACGGGCATCTGATGGTGTTCCCGGCCGCCTGCTGTGTCCGCTCCCGGGAGCCGGCGCTGCTCCGCGAGGTGGTCGCGCATCGTGCCCTGCAGAAACTGCTGCCCCATCTGGTCACCGAGCAGGTGGCGGTGTTCCAGCAGGTGCCCGCCGTTGTGGTGCGGTCCCTTCGGGATGCCGGGTTCCTGCCGGTGCCCGCCGACGAGCACGGCCTCGTCGATCTCGGACGGGGGGCCGATGCGGCGCACCCCGGCCCGCGCCGGCGCTCGAGCTCCCCCGCCGCGGATCGGGCCGTGCGGCGGCTCGTCCGCGATCCGGTGCCCGAACCGGTGGCGCGCACCGAGGCGTTCGCCGCCGAACTCCTGCGGAGGGTCGACAGGGTCGAGGGCGCCGAGCCGCTGTTCGGGGCGGAGGAGCTGATCGCCATGTACACCGCGCACCTGGAGCCGCTGGAGCGCCGTCAGCTGGCATACGCGATCGAGAACGGGCTGCCGGTCGTCATCACCTACCGGTCGGCCACCGGCGGCCGGACCACCAGGATGATCTCCGATCTCGAGCTGACCGGCGACGTGATCAACGCCTGGTGCCATCTGCGGGACGACCAGCGGGCGTTCAACCTGACCAGGATCAGCAGCGTCGCACCGGCGAAGGGCTGACCGCATCTCGGGTTCCGGATCTCATCCCGGGTCATCGCCGCCGACGCCAGTGTGGACCGAACGTTCACACCCCTACAAGTCGAAATCGGAGCGGCAATCGGCTGCGAGCAACCCGGCGGGGTGAGACGACAACCTTGACAACGCTCTGCGTGAGCGCGGCGGCATCAACGAGCTCCGGCGGCGTTCGCGCGGTCATCCGACCAGCTTCGGCGTCGACTGAACTTCTCCGGGCCGGACCTCGGTGGCGAGTTCAGGTTTCAGGTCGGGGCCGTCCGCGGAGGCGACTTCCGGGTCACCCATGAGTCGTGCTCGGTGACGTTCGGGGCGTTCGGCGGACAGCATCACGCCTATTCGGTCCGCGAGGGCCACTTGGTCGACACGACCGAAGAGAACGTGATGCCTCCGGTGGCCGATGACAGGCTCTACCTTGTTGCAGCCGCTGGACTCGAACCATTCCGAGCGGTCTTCGATGCGTTGTCCCAGGTGAACGTTTACTGCATCAACCCCGAGGAAATGCGGCGCCCGCAGAAACCCGAGGACGGTGACCTGCTGCGACGGGACGGATCCAATGTGGCCAGCGTGTTGGAGAGGCTTCGCCGCGAGCAACCCGCCGCCAAGAGTCGCATCGAGGGCTACCTCGGCCAGATCGTTGCCGGAGTCACCTCGGTGGACAGGCGCGGTCTGGGGGCTTGGGAGCTCTGGAATTCAGACAGCAGGTCGCCGGAGATCCCGCGCCGTGGACGTTTCAGGCCAGTTCGATGTCCGACGGATCACGACGATCACCGCCAGCCGGAAGGCTCTGCGCGAATCGCTTTTCACGGCCGGTGAGCTGATTCGGGTAGATCAGCTCGAGCCCGAGCCGAACAGCGCCCAACAGCTGGAACTCTTTCGTTGACCCGGGCAGGTTCGCGACCCGTGATTGCGACGGTGGTGGAAGGGTACGGCGAGGTCAAAGCGGTTCCGGTACTCCTTCGACGCATCGCCGAGTAGGTCGTGGGCCGCTACGACGTGCACTTTCCGACCGCGGTCGCGGTTCGCGAGTTCGAAGCGTGGTTCCTCGCCGGACTGGGCGGTCTGCGCAGTCATTCGGCGGTCTCGTCATCGGCTCGGTTCGAATCCGACCCTGAGTCTCCTCGGGACGCGAAGGGTCGGCTCAGCCAAATGATGACCGAGCCGTATCGGGAGCCGCTCCACCAGGCCCGATTCGCCAGCGCGATGGACATCCAAGAGCCGCGCCGGACACGATCGTTCGCACACCTGGTGAGCTGCGTGGAACGGCTCCTGGCGGGCGGGTCAACCTCAGCTCAGTGATCCGTGGGCTCCTCCACCGCCTCGGAGTGACCGGCGGGCCGCCGGCCGATCGGCAACAGGTGCAGCACCGTGACCACCAGGGCGCCGACCAACAGCCCCAGGATGGCCGAGAAGAACGTGTTGGTCAGCCAGCCGAGAGCGGCCCCCAGCCCACCGGTGGCATCATGGACCGCCGTCTCGATGTGGTGCACCCAGTCGTAGGGGGCATGCAGGCCGAGTTCGTCCGCGCCGACCAGCAGGATGTGCCCGCCGACCCAGAGCATCGCGACCACGCCGACCCAGGACAGGGTGCCCAGCACGATCGGCATGGCCTTGACCAGACCCCGCCCGAAGCCCGGCACCGCCCGACCCTGCCGACCGGCCAGCGCGAGGCCGGCGTCGTCCATCTTGACGATCAACGCCACGACACCGTAGACCAGCACCGTGATCAGGACGGCCACGACCGCCAGGATGATCGCCCGGGACACCAGACCCTCGCTCGCCACCTCGTTGAGGGCGATCACCATGATCTCGGCGGACAGAATGAAGTCGGTGCGGATCGCCGACGAGACCACCTTCTTCTCGTGTCCGACCGGGTCGGCGGCGGCCGCCGCGTTGGTCTCGTGCGCCTCCGGGGCGTGACCGGAGAACTTCTCCCACAGCTTCTCGGCACCCTCGTAACACAGGTAGGTCCCGCCGATCATCAGGATCGGGGTCAGCAGGAACGGCGCGAACTGACTCAGGATCAGCGCGACCGGCAGGATGATCAACAGCTTGTTGCGCAGCGATCCCTTGGCGATCCGCCAGATGATCGAGAGCTCCCGCTCCGGCTTGAGCCCCTGCACGTACCGGGGCGTGACCGCCGCGTCGTCGACGACCACCCCGGCCGCCTTGACACTGGCCCGGCCGGCGCCGGCGGCGATGTCGTCCAGCGACGAGGCCGTGAGCTTCACCAGCGCCGCGACGTCGTCGAGAAGGGCGAACAAACCGCTCATGCCTTAATCCTGACATCTCGTCGGGTCCCTGGACACCAGAAGGGGCCACGGCATCGTTGCGTCGGGCTCCATCACAGCAGACGACGAAGGCCCCGACGCGACACTCGAGTCGCGGCGGGGCCTCGTGCTGAACCGGGCCGAGGCCTCAGCTCACTTGACGATCTTGGTCACCGAACCGGCGCCGACGGTCCGCCCACCCTCGCGGATGGCGAACCGCAGGCCCTCCTCGATGGCGATCGGCTGGATCAGCTGAACGGTCATCTCGGTGGTGTCGCCCGGCATGACCATCTCGGTGCCCTCGGGAAGGTTCACCACGCCGGTCACGTCGGTCGTCCGGAAGAAGAACTGCGGACGGTAGTTGTTGAAGAACGGCGTGTGCCGGCCGCCCTCGTCCTTGCCCAGGATGTAGACCTGCGCCTCGAACTCGGTGTGCGGGGTGATCGAGCCCGGCTTGACGACGACCTGGCCGCGCTCCACCTCCTCGCGCTAGGTGCCGCGCAGCAGCAGACCGACGTTGTCGCCGGCCTGGCCCGA
>JBIOVW010000928.1:0-11584 GCA_044867945.1 Nakamurella sp.
ACGTTGACACATTCGACCGGGCCGATCCCGTCGGGAAAGTCGAACACCTCCGGCTCGCTGAACGGCGGGGTGGTGAACCAGCCCCGGTCCTTCTCCCAGATCACCGGCGGGTTCAGGCACTCCTCGATGGTCGTCCAGATCGAGAAGCTGGGCGCGAAGTCGTACCCGGCCACGGTCAGGTTCGACCCGTCCCGCACCCCCAGCTCGTCGATCGAGGAGAACAGCTCGTCCGCGGCGAACCGGGCGAACACATCCGCCATGCCGGGCTCGATCCCGATGCCGACCAGCGCCAACCGCCCCGACCGCTCCCATTCGGGGGCCAGCTCGAACTGCTCGTCACCGAGCTTCACGCCAGTCTTCGCGTACGGCTCGCTGGGGTGGGGCTTCGACAGCGACATCGCCATGTCCAGGTAGTCGATGCCGGCGGACAGCGCCGCCCGGAACAGGGGCATGACGAACCGCGGGTCGGTCGCGTTGACCAGCACGTCACAGCGGTGCTCGGCGATCAGCGCGGAGACCTGCGCGGCATCCGAGGCGTCCACGCGCACGTCAAAGAACCGCGGGTCTGCCGTGGAGGCGGCCACCGCGGCGGCGCGACCCCCGTCGTAGTCGGCGACGACCATCGCCTCGAAGAACGGTCGTCGGGCCGCGATCAGCGCGATCGCCCCGCCCACACCGCCTGCGCCCACCAACAACACCCGCACGGCCGCACCCTCCTGGCGAAAAATTTCACGGACAGAGACGCCTGACCGCGCAAATGGGTCGGGCAGGTGTCATTATCAGGGTTTGACGGGAGTCGCGCCCGGAACGGGCCAGAACCCAGGAGGCGCCCGATGGCTGCCCAACCCGACCTGCCCGATCAGCGGGACGCATCAGGGGCGACGCTCAAGGCGGGCGCCATCGGCTTCGTCAGCTCGATGTCGATCGGGCTCGCGGCCACCTCTCCTGCCTACTCGCTGGCCGCGATCATCGGCCCGATCGTCGCCCTCGTCGGGGTGTACGCGCCGGGAATCATGCTCGCCTCGTTCGTGCCGATGCTGTTGATCGCCTCGGCCTTCTACTACCTCAACCGGGTCGACTCCGACTGCGGCACGACCTTCTCCTGGGTCACCCGGGCGATGGGTCCCTGGCTGGGCTGGCTCGGCGGGTGGGCCATCGGGATGACCGGCGTGCTGATCGTCGGTTCGCTGGCCAACGTCGGCGTCACCTACACGATGCTCATGTTCGGCCTGGACGACCTGGCCGAGAACCCATGGGTGGTGCAGATCCTCACCGTGCTCCTGATCATACTGATGACCGCGATCTGCGTGATCGGCACCGAACTGTCCGCCCGGATACAGGACGTCATGATCATCGCCCAGGTGGGCGCCCTGCTGGTGTTCGCGGTCGTCGCCCTCGTCGCAGTATTCAACGGCACCAGCGAATACGACTCGATCACCCCGGAGCTGTCCTGGCTCAACCCGTTCGGCGCCGGCGGCGCCGCGCTGACCGGCGGCCTGCTGCTGGGCGTGTTCGCCTACTGGGGCTGGGAGTCCGCGGTCAACCTGAACGAGGAGACCGAAGGCTCGTCCACCACACCCGGACGCGCCGCGATCGTCTCCACGCTCGTGCTGCTGGTCACCTACGTGTCGGTGGCGATCGCGGTGGTCGGGTATGCGGGCGTGGACTTCCTGGCCGAGAACGCCGACGAGGAGGAGGCCATCTTCGCGACGCTGGCCGACAGCGCCATGGGCGGGTGGTCCTGGATCGTGCTGCTGGCGGTCGCGACGTCGGCGATCGCCTCCACCCAGACCACGATCATCCCGGCATCCCGGACCGGCCTGTCCATGGCCCGGCGGCACGCCATGCCGAGGTCCCTTGCGCACATCCACCCACGGTTCCGCACCCCGGACGTGTCCACCTGGACCGTCGCCGTCATCGCGACCGTCTGGTACCTCGTGGTCAACCTGATCTCGGAGAACGCACTGTTCGACTCGCTGACCGCGTTGTCCCTGCTGATCGCGTTCTACTACGCGCTGACCGGCCTGGCCTGCGCCATCTACCACCGCCGCGAGCTGACCAGGAGCGCCAAGAACTTCCTGCTTATCGGCATCGGCCCGGTCATCGGCGCGATCCTGCTGTTCTGGCTGCTCGTCCAGTCGGCCATCGACATGTCCGACCCGGAGAACTCGTACTCCGGCGTGGCGTGGTTCGGCGTCGGCCCGCCGCTGGTGATCGGCATCTTCATCTTCGTCGTCGGCGTCATCTTCATGATCTTCTGGCGCATCCACGACGGCCGGTTCTGGCAGGAGCGGCCCGGAGTTGCCGATCCGGTGCTGGCCGCCGGCGGCACGCATCCCACCGACACCGAGGGGCCGAGACGATGACGATCGTCCTTGGCTACGACGAATCCCCCGGGGCCCAGCGTGCGTTGAAGGAAGCGGTACAGATCGCCCGCCTGCTCGGGGAGACCTTGGTCGTCGTCTACGCGGACGAGCCACCGAGCCGGATGGGTGAGGAGTACACCGCGCACAGCGAGGCGCTCGCCGAGCAGGGCCGCAAGGCGCTGGCCGACGCCACCGCTGCGGCCCGGGCGGCCGGCGTCACGGTCGATCAGGAGCTTGTCGAGGAACGGCCCGCGCAGGCACTGCTGGACGTGGCCGACCGGCGCGACGCCCGGCTGATCGTGGTCGGCACCTACGGCGAGAGCCCGCTGCGCAGCGCAATTCTGGGGTCCACCCCGCACAAGCTGCTGCATTGGTCCACCCGACCGGTGCTGTGCGTGCCGCCGCCAGCGGACGACGTCACGTCGTCGGATCCCTGATCAGGGTCGCCATCGCGTCGGTCAGCGTTCGCGTGATCAGATGCTCCGGACCCAGGCGTTCCGTTGACTGCTTCACGCTCTCCTCGACGAGCAATCGAGCCTGATGGGCATCACCGAGCTTGGCCAGGGCATCCGCCAACGCGCCCGCCGCGATGAGAGTGACCAGGTTGTCGCCACCGAGCTGGCCCCGCGCCAGCGTGAGCGTTTCCTCCCCGATGATCCGTGCTGCTTCCGCCTCGTCGAGTTCCGCCAACGCCCAGGACAGGACCGCCGCGGAGATCAGCGTGATGAGGTGCTCGGGACCGAGCGCCTTACGCGCCCGCTCGAACGCGTCCGCGGACAGGCTCCGCGCCTCTTCGGGTTCGCCCTGACCGATGAGGATGAAGGCAATCTGGGCGGCCGCAGCCAGGGTGGTCGGATGGTTGGGCCCCAATGCGCGTCGAGCGCGGATCAGCGTGTCCTCGTTCAGTTCCCGGCCTTCCTGGGCCTCGCCCAACCAGCCCAGAGCCAGGGCCAGATGGGCGGCCGCGACGAGGGTCACGGGGTTGTCGGGACCCAGTGCGGCGCGGGCGCGATCCAGTGTCTGCCGCGCGAGGTCGCGGCCGCGTCCGGGCTGACCGTTGGCAGCAAGCGCGAACGCCAGGTTCGCGGCCAGGCGCAGGGTGTCCGAGGAATCGGGGCCGAGCACATTCCTGGAGCGTCCGAGGTTCTCCTCGCCGATCCGGCAGGCCTCCTCGCTTTCGCCGAGCCAGGCCAGCGCGAACGTCAGGTGCGTCGCCAGGCGCAGGGTGACGGGATGATCCGATCCCAGGACGACTCGAGAACGCCGGAGGGTGTCACGGCCGAGTTCGCGCGCCTTGTCGTGTTCGGCGACCCAGGCGAGTGCCGCGGTCAGATTCGCCGCACACGTCAACGTATCCGGATGGTCCTCACCCAGGACCTGACGCCACCGTTCCAGTAATTGCTCGGCAATCCTGCGCGCTTTGAGCGTGTCCCCCCGCACGTTGAGATATGCCACCGTGGCCAGCATCAACTGCCGCCCCTCGGGGTCTTCGTCCCCCAGCGGCCCGGTGGCCAGCACATGGGGGGCAAGGCGGGCGAATTCGGGCCACGTGGCGGGGTCATTCGGATCCCCTGGGTTGTTGCCGGCCAACAGCCGAACGACGGTCGCACCGATTGTTCGACGCCGCCGGTCGGGCAGCTGATCGCGAATGACGGCCTGCACGAGGCGGTGTTGAAGCAGGCAATCATGATCACGCCGAATGAGCGAGTAGCCGACGCCCGCTCCGATGGCATCCTCCAGGGCGTCGGGTTCAGCGAGGATCGCCGCGCCCATGGACGCCTCGAGCAGGTCCGGTCGGTTGGTGAACAGCGACGCCGGGATGGGTTCCGGGCCGAAGAACGCGACGGTTTCCAGCAAGGCCACCGCGGCCGGGTTGGCCGATCCGAGCCGTTCCAACGACAATTGCCAGGCGGTATCGACCCGACCCTGATAACCCAGCACATTCCCCCGCGCCAGCAGGGCGCTACGGCGCCGTCGGAACTGACGCAGGTAGCCGGCGGGGTCCAACCCGGTCTGCTCGAGGTAGCCCGCAGCCTGAGCCGCCGCAAGTGGCAGATCACCGAGTTCCTCGGCCAGGTCGGACGCGACGTCGTCGGTCAGGTCGTGGATCCGGGTGCGCAGGAATGCGATCGTCTCGGTGCGGTCCAGGATCAGGACCTCGATGCGTCCGCCGAGTGCGCCCCAATCGGGTGATCGTGACGTCACCAGCACATGCCCGCGACCCGATGGCCGATAGCCGGCTATGTGCTCCGCGCTCTCCGCGTTGTCCCAGATCAACAACCACGGCGGTGCATCGGCGAGCCTGGCCAGCAAGCTGTCGACCACGTCCTCGGGCGCGCCGTCGGTGGGTAGGCCCAGCTTCTGCGCGAGAGCGATGAGTTGTCCGGGAATCAACACGGGTTGTTGGGCGTCGATCCACCACACGATCGAATACCCACCGACGAAACGGTGTGCATACTCGATGGCCAGCTGCGTCTTGCCGACACCTCCGAGACCGTAGATCGACTGCACGGCAACGGTGTCACCCGCGGACACCAGGCGAGTGTGGATGTCATCGAGGATCGCGGCCCGACCGGTGAAGTGGGGATTGCGGGGTGGGACGTTCCAGGCGACGGGATGCGCCCCGGCTCGAGACCACGGTGCGCCCGACGCTCGCTCGGCGGAGGATGCGTCCGACACCTCCCCCAGTCGTGCCGTGGTCGGGGCGATCCAGTCCAATGCGGCGTCATGCGACAGGATCGCCGCTTCCAAGTTCTGCAATGAGCGACCGGGTTCGATGCCGAGCTCCTCGGCGAAGGTACGCCGCGCCCGGCGCACCACCGCCAAAGCCTCTGCCTGCCGCCCCGATCGATACAGGCTCAACACCAGCTGTTCGATCAGAACCTCATGGAAGGGATGATCGGAGACCAGCGCGTCGAGGTCGGCGACGAGTTCCCGATGGTGGCCGAGTGCGAGTTCGGCCTCGACGCGCGCACCCACCGCCTTGAGCCGCTCCTCTTCCAGTCGAGGACCTTCGACCTGTGCGAAGGGCTCGGTCGTGAACTCGCCGAGCGCCGTGCCACGCCAGAGCGCAAGCGCCTGACCCAACAGATCCGACGCCGTCTGCGGCGACGTCGACAGCCGGTCCACGCCCTGGCGAACCAGCTCACTGAACTGGTTGACGTCGATGATCGACGGATCCGCTTCCAGGACGTAACCGGCCCCCCGGCGAAGGAGTGCACCGGTGGATCCACCGGTCGAACGGAGGTTGGTGATGGCCTTCCGAAGCCGGGACACATACACCTGTACCGAATTGCGGGCATTCTCCGGCGGGGCTGCTCCCCAGACTCCGTCGATGAGCACGTCGGTGGAAACGACCTGGTTCAGATGCAGAACCAGGATGGCGAGCACCGCTCGCTGCTTCTGGCCACCGATGGAAATGCGGTCGTCACCGTCGCGAAACTCCAATGGGCCCAGGATTCTGAACTCCATCGCGAGCTCCAATCCGAGGCGGTGATCCAAGGGTTATACACCGGACGAGTGCGCCGCCCGGCTCGACACCGCAGTGGACCTCTGACAACCCCGCTAGGCTGCAGCTTTGGTGCAGACGGGAGCAGCGCGCAGAATGATCGGGCGGATCGGGTGACGCAGCCGCCCGCCACGCCGCCCCGGGCGACGCTCCGCGATGTGGCCGAGAAGGCCGGGGTGTCCAGGACCACCGCGTCGTTCGTGCTCAGCGGTCGGCGCGACATGCGGATCTCCGCGGACGCCGAACGTCGGGTTCGGCAGGCCGCCCGGGAGTTGAACTACCGGCCCAGTCTGCTGGCCAGGAGCCTGCGCACCAACTTGTCGCAGACGATCGGACTGCTGTCGGACCAGATCGCGAGCGAGATGTTCGCCGGCGAGGTGATCCGCGCCGCGCTGGCCACCGCCCTGCGGCACGAGCACCTGCTGTTCGTCGGGGAGACCGGCGGCGATCCCGAGGTCGAGCGCAGCATGATCCAGGGCATGATCGACCGTGGCGTCGGCGGCTTCGTCTACGCGTCGATGTACACCCGGGCTGTCCGGGTCCCCACCACGCTGCGCAAGCGTCCCGTTGTGCTGCTGAACTCCTACACCCGCGGCAGGCGGCTGACCACCGTGGTGCCGGACGAGACCGAGGCCGGCCGGGCGGTCACCCGCGAGCTGCTGTCGAAGGGTCACCGCGAGGGCATCGTGCTGGTCGGCGAGCGCACCGCGCAGGCCGTCGCCGGGCAGGAGCGGCTGGCCGGGATCCGGCAGGTGCTGGCCGATGCGGGATCCGAGCCGGCGGCGGTCGTCGACTGCCTCTGGTGGCCCGACCACGCGTACCGGGCGGTCCGCGAGTACCTTGCCGGCGGGGCCCGCCCGACCGCGTTCATCTGCCTGAACGACCGCGTCGCATTCGGCGTCTACCAGGCCGTCCAGGAGCTCGGCTGGACGGTCCCGCGGGACGTGTCGGTGATCTCCTTCGATGATTCCGATCTGGCCGGCTGGCTGCGACCCCCGCTCACCAGCGCCGCCATCCCGTACTTCGAGATGGGTCGCCTGGCGGTGGAGTTGCTGCTGGCCACCGGGGCAACCGCCGACCTGCACCGGGTGCCGATGCCGTTGACCCTGCGGGAATCGGTCGGGGCGCCGCGCTGATCGGGCCGGCGGTGCGGGGTCAGCCGGCCGTTCTGGCCGGTTCGTGCGCGCTCTGCAGGCCGTTGGGAACCCGCAGACCCACCCGGGCGGACTCACCGGCCCGGCCGTGCCGCAGCGCCCTCCGCCACTTCTTGGCGTCGTAGATCGATGGCGCGGTGGCGCCGATAAAGTCGTTGAGGATCTCGGCGAACCGTTCGGGCTGTTCCTCGTGCGGGAAATGACCGGCGCCCTTGATCACCTCGATCCGGGCCCGCGGAATGGCCTGCCGGGCGTTCTGCGCGTGCGTGACGGGCAGCACCGAGTCCCGCGACCCCCACACCACGCAGGTCGGCATCTCCCGGGCCAGGTACGCCCGGTCCACCATGCTGACCACCTGACCGCGCCAGTCCACCACCGCCCGCAGCACGTGCAGGAACGCGTCCCGCTCGGCCGGATCGGACTTGCCCCGCAGCACACCGAGTGCGGCGGGGATGTCCGCCGACCCCGGCAACCCGATCGCGTGCGCCCGGCTTCCGACCAGCCGCATCACCGCATACACCGGCGGGGTGGCGGCGACCGCGAGCGCGGCCGAACCGCCGGGCAGGGTGAGACCGCGCAGCAGCGGATTGATCTCCCGGCCGAGCCCGCCCGGAGCCACCATCACCAGCCGCTCGGCGTACTGCGGGAACTGATAGGCGAACTGCATGGCCACGCCGCCGCCGAAGCTGTGCCCGACCACGGTGACCCGGTCGATGCCCAGGATCGCCAGCAGATCCCGCATGCCGTTGGCGAAGCCGCCGAGGCTGTAGTCCGCCCTGGGCTTGTCGGATTGGCCGTGGCCCAGCAGGTCGGGCGCGATGACGGTGTAACGCTCGGCGAGCTGCCCGATGACGGGATCCCAGGTGCGGTGGTCGCAGCCGACCCCGTGCAGCAGCAGGAGCGCGGGCCCGCGACCGGTGAGCACGTAGGCGCGGCGATGACCGTGCACGATCCGGGTATGCACCCGCATGGACTTCTTGTCCGGCACGGCTGCCTCCCGGCTATGTGGGAAGAAGTTGTCACGACCGTCAGAAAGTGTTCTACATGCAGATTAACCCCGGTGACGCCGTCATTGCCATGCGGTCACCCGTCGGTGGTACCGATCCCACCCGAGCAGGTCAGGCGAGCCGCCAGATGCCGACGCACGGACCGGCGCCGGGCACGATCACGACCCTTTCGGAGGCGACCAGGTCGATCCCGCCGTACAGCGTCTGCGGCGGACCCGCGGCCAGGCGTCCCGGCAGCGCGGACCCCGACCAGGGGCCGCGGGCGACCACCACCAGCAACCGCTCTTCGGCCGTTTCCCGCAGGTAGCCGACGGCATCGTCGGCGGCGATCACCCAGCGCAGGCCACCGGTGCGCAACGCAGGGTGCACCCTCCGGAGCGCGATCAACTCGCGGAACGTCGCGAGCGTTTCGCGGTCCCACGCCTCGGGCCGCGACCAGGGCATCGGCGTGCGGGCGTGCTCCCCGTCGACCGCCTCCAGTCCGAGCTCCTCGCCGGCGAAGATCATCGGCGCGCCCGGGTAGGTCATCTGCAGGCCGATGCCCAGCCGTAACGCGGCCGGGTCGCCGGTGACCGTGCGGAACCGCGGCGTGTCGTGCGAGGCGAGCAGGTTCCAGTGCCGCAGGGCCACCTTCCAGGCGGTGCCGGCCAGGAAGTCCCGCATGGTGGCGATCGTGTCGCCACCGCTGCGCCGGGGAATCCGCTGCGGCATGCCCAGGAAGCCCAGGCCGTTGGCGGTGGCGGTCAGCCAGCTCCACACCGGCCGGGTGAAGCCGGCGTAGTTCATCGCGCCCTGCCAGCCGTCGCCGACCAGGTCCGTGGCGAAGTCGTGGCAGTGCTCGGCCAGCAACGCCGAGCCCGGCCGGACCGCATCCAGGGTGGCCCGCAGCTCGCGGGCCACGTCGTGTCCGTGATCGAACGGGCCGTACCGCCCGGTCATGTTGGCCACGTCGATCCGCCAGCCGTCCAGGTCGAAGGGCGGCCGCAGCCAGCGGGCCACCACCGAGTCGCCCCGCCCGAACAGCCGCTCCCGCAGCTCGGGCGACTCCAGGTTGAACTTCGGCAGCGTGCGGTGCCCCATCCAGGATGCGTAACCGCCACCCTCGTCGAAGTAGTAGAAACCGCGCTCCGGCCCGCCGGCCAGCGCCGCGGTGAACCAGGTGTGGTCGTCGCCGGAGTGGTTCGTGGTCAGGTCGCCGATCAGGTGCAGCCCGCGGGCGTGTGCGGCGGTCGACAACCGCGCGAGGGCCTCATCGCCGCCGAGCAGCGGGTCGACGCTGTCGAAACTGGTGGCGTTGTACCGGTGGTTGGAGCGGGCCGGGAAGATCGGGGTCAGGTAGATCGCGTTCGCACCGAGATCGACGATGTGGTCCAGATGCTCGACGATGCCGTCCAGGTCGCCGCCGTAGAACTGCCGCGGCGTGTCCGGGCCGCGGTGCACCACCGGGTCGCCCCACTGCGCCGGCACCGCCCAGTCTGGGATCGGCCGGCTCGTCCCGGAACGGGCGAAGCGGTCCGGGAAGACCTGGTAGACCACGGCGTCCGGACCCCAGTCGGGCCCGGGATCGTAGGTGGTGAGCCGGAAGTCATGGCGATCGGAGACTTCACGGGAATACTCGCCGGTGCCGTTCAGCCAGGTGTATCCGGCCGGTCCGCGGTCCAGCAGCACCCGGTAATGGGTGACCGGGTTGTGCACCGTGATCTCGGCGGTGTACCAGTCCTCGCCGTCGAGGTGTCCGCTGCCGACGGCCGGCACGTACCGCGGCTCGGCGTCCTCGACAACGCGGAGATACACGCCGTCGACGCCGGCGGACCGGGGGACGCGGACCCGGATCGGCACCCGCTCACCGAACGACGGCGTCTGCGCGCCGACGTAGAGCGAGGAGCCATCGTGATGAGGGCGTAGCTCCCCACCCTGCCTGGGGTACAACGGTTCTCTGCTGGCTCAGGTCCAGATGGCCTGCGAGGTCTCGGGGTCGAAGTAGTGGATGCGTTCCACATCGATGAAGACTTCGACCTCGTCACCCATCCGCACCCTTGAGCGGGGTCCGAACGAGGCGACCCAACCGATGCCGAGTTCGTCCCCGATATGCAGCTCGTCGCCGCCGGTCTCCTTCTCGATCAGCTTGGTGTCCGCGGTCACGAACCGCGTTCCGGGGAAGGTGAAGTGCACCACCAGTTCTGATCCGAGCGCCTCGGTCAGCGTCACCTTGCCCGAAAAGCGATGCCGCGGGTCGGCGTCCTTGGCCAGGCCGGCGTCTTCCATGTCCTCGCTCCGGACCCCGACCACCACCTGCTTGCCCGCGTACGACTTGAGCGCCGGCCGGACGGACAGGACCGAGTCGGGGATCGCCAGGGTCGACCGCTCACCCCTGAGCTGCAGGCCGTCCGGTCCCTCCTCGACCTGCACCACGACCAGGTTCATCGGCGGCGAGCCGACGAACTGGGCGACGAAGATGTTGACCGGGGTGTCGTAGCAATCGGTGGGACTGCCCAACTGCTGCAGGAGGCCGGCCTTCATCACGGCCATCCGGTCGCCCATCGTCATGGCCTCGGTCTGGTCGTGCGTCACGTACAGGGTGGTTGTGTTGAGCGAGCGCACCACCGCGGAGATCTCGGCGCGCATCTGTACCCGGAGCTTGGCGTCCAGGTTGGACAGCGGCTCGTCCATCAGGAACACCTGGGGCTCCCGCACGATGGACCGGCCCATGGCCACCCGCTGCCGCTGGCCGCCGGAGAGCTGCTTGGGTTTGCGGTCCAGCAACGGGGTGAGTTCCAGCATGCCGGCGGCCTTGGCGATGCGCTGCTCGATGAGATCCTTGGGCATCTTGCGCAGCTTGAGCCCGTAGGCGATGTTGTCCCGCACGCTCATGTGCGGGTACAGCGCGTAGGACTGGAACACCATGGCGATGTCCCGGCCCTGCGGGTCGACGTCGTTGACCCGACGTCCGCCGATCAGCAGGTCGCCGGTCGAGATGTCCTCCAGCCCGGCCACCATGCGCAGCGCGGTGGACTTCCCGCAGCCGGACGGGCCGACCAACACCAGGAACTCGCCGTCGGCGATGTCGATGCTCAGATCCCTGACCGCGTGGAAGCCGTTCTCGTATACCTTGTTGATCTTGTCCAGTACGACCGGTGCCATTGGGGCTCTCCTGGGTTTCGCGGGTAGAGAAGTCGGATCTTGCGCGGGTCGGCGCCGGTCAGCCCTTGACCGCACCGGCGGTCAGGCCGGTGGTCAGCGAGCGCTGGGTGACCGCGAAGACGATCAGCATCGGGATGGCCGCCATCAACCCGCCGGCGGCCATCAGGCCCCACTGCTGCAGGAGCGGGTTCGAGATAAGGCCGCTCAGGCCGACGGCCAGGGTGGTGTTGTTCGAGTCCGGCAGGATCTGCTGGGCCATCGGCAGCTCGTTGAAGATCGAGGTGAAACTGACGAAGAACACCACCACCAGGATCGGCAGTGCCAGCCGCATGATGAGCCCGAAAAAGATCTTGACGTGCCCGGCACCGTCGATCCGGGCCGACTCGTCGATGTCCACCGGGATGGTGT
>JBIOVW010000929.1:0-2181 GCA_044867945.1 Nakamurella sp.
GGCGTTCATGGAGGCGCACGGTGCTGATGTCACTGCGGGGGTGTTCGTGGCGTCGGAGTCGACGGCGGGTTTCGTGGCCTCGCTGGCGGTGCCCCGCAAGATCCTGATCATGGTGAAGGCGGGTGGGCCGACCGACGCGGTGATCGACGAGCTGGCCGGCCTGGTGGAGCCGGGGGACATCATCATCGACGGCGGCAACGCCCAGTTCGCCGACACCCGCCGCCGGCAGGCCGCCCTCGCGGAGAAGGGGATCCATTTCGTGGGGTGCGGGGTGTCCGGCGGTGAGGAGGGCGCGTTGAACGGGCCGTCGATCATGCCGGGCGGGTCGGCCGAGTCCTATGTGTCGTTGGGGCCGATCCTGGAGAAGATCTCCGCGCAGGTGGACGGGGTGCCGTGTTGCACGCACATCGGCACGGACGGGGCCGGGCATTTCGTGAAGATGGTGCACAACGGCATCGAGTACGCCGACATGCAGCTGATCGCCGAGGCCTACGACCTTTTGCGCCGCGGCGCCGGGCTGTCCCCGGCGGCGATCGGGGAGATTTTCGCCGACTGGAACAAAGGTGAGCTGGACTCGTTCCTGATCGAGATCACCGCGCAGGTGCTGGCCCAGGTCGACGCGGCCACCGGGGCACCGTTCGTGGACATCGTGAAGGACGCGGCCGGGATGAAGGGCACCGGCACCTGGACCGTGCAGACCGCGCTGGAGCTGGGCATCCCGGTGTCCGGGATCGCCGAGGCGGTGTTCGCCCGGGGCCTGTCCTCGCAGTCGGCGCAGCGGGCCGCGGCGGCCGGGGTGCTGCCCGGCCCGGCGCCGGCCGCGCCGGCCGATGTCGACGCGTTCGTCCGGGACGTGCGGGTGGCGTTGTACGCGTCCAAGATCGTGGCGTACGCGCAGGGGTTGGACGAGATCCACGCCGGCGCCGCGGAGTACGGGTGGGACATCAACGTGGGCGCGGTCGCCAGGATCTGGCGGGGCGGCTGCATCATCCGGGCCAAGTTCCTCAACCGGATCACCGACGCCTACGACGTTCCGCCCGGGGAGCCGATCCCGGCGTCGCTGCTGCTGGCCCCGTACTTCACCGACGCCATCAGCACCGCGCAGGACGCCTGGCGCCGGGTCGCCGCCTACAGCGTGGCCAACGGCATCCCCACCCCCGGCTTCGCCGCCGCCCTGTCCTACTACGACGGGCTGCGCTCCGAACGGCTCCCGGCCGCGCTGATCCAGGGCCAACGCGACTACTTCGGCGCCCACACCTACCAACGCGTCGACCAGCCCGGCACCTTCCACACCCTGTGGTCCGCCGACCGCACCGAGGTGCCAACCGACTGACCCCGGCCGGCGCCGCCCAGCGGCACCGATTGCGCCGGTGACGGCGGAGCATGCGAACGAGGCGGGCACCGGCTTGATGTCCGCCCCGTTCCGTCAGCCGGATCCGTCCGGCGGGGACGGGCTCGGCTGTGGTCCGATCAGTTGAAGCTTCCGGCGGGCGAAGTCCTCCTCGATCTGCCCCAACGTTGTTCTAACAATCTATCATTAGGACATCGAAGCGCAATGCCTGTATCGGTTCAGGAGCGAACGCCCGCGGCACCCAGCCGGACCGGGTTGGGCCAGCATCGCTCGACGCCTAGGCGTCGTCCCGGACCACGACGATCGGCACCACGCAATCATTGCGGTTGAGCAATTCTTGCGGTACACCGGATGTGATGGACTCGCGAATCCGCCCCAGGGACGGTCATGCCAGGACCCGAGTGCCTCGGCTCTGTTCCGGACCCGGTGCGGCTCCGTACGACAAAGGAACGGAGGAATCGTGAACTGCTACGACTGCCTGGACGGCGGCCGGGTCACTCCGGCGGTGGCGGTCTGCACGAGCTGCGGCGCCGCCGTGTGCGCGGATTGTGTGCGACGTGAAACACGGGACACCGCATCGCCGGCCACGCCCGGCAATCCCGTGCACCACGCGACCCGCCGGCTGGTTTGTGCGGGCTGCGACCAGGAACTGCGGGTCGCCGCCTGATCGATCGCTCGCCGCGACCGGGCCCGAGCGGTACCGCACCGTCGCGCCGCTAGGGCGCATCGGCGCGGAGGTGAACCGGACGGACTGCCGCGCCGCGGTCCTCCCGTGCTCGATGGCGGCCTCGCAAGCTCGGCCGACCTGCTGGATGGCGGCCTCGCAAGCT
>JBIOVW010000930.1:0-5947 GCA_044867945.1 Nakamurella sp.
TTCGTGCCGTTCGTCACCGACACCCTGTGGACCACGCTGACCGGCGACGAGTCCCTGGTGATCGCCGACTGGCCGGTGCCGTCCGGCCGGGCCGCCAAGCCGTCCGCGGCGGCCTGGGTGAGCGACATCCGGGCCCTTACCACCGAAATCCGGCGGGCCAGGGCCGACCAGAAGGTGCCGCCCAACCGGTCCTTGCCCGCTCGGGTCGCGCTGGACGACCGGGGTCTGGTCACGGCCGCCCGGTCGCTGACCCGGCTGACCGAACCCGGCGACGGCTTCCAGGCAACGGTGACGTTGCCGGTGCGATTGTCCTCGGGCACCGCCACCGTCCAGCTGGACACCAGCGGCGTGCTCGACGTCGCCGCCGAGATCGCCCGCACAACCAAGGATCTCGCCGCCGCGGAGAAGGAGGCCAGCGAATGTGGGCGCAAGCTCGGGAACGCCGACTTCCTGGCCAAGGCGCCCGAGGCGGTGGTCGGCAAGATCCGGGCACGGGCCGAGAAGGCGGAGCAGGACGTGGCCCGGCTGACCGAACGGCTGGCTACCCTGCGTGAGGGTGGCCGGTGACGAACGGCGACGGACGCTCCGACGACGACTCGCTCGGCTGGGACGCCGATGCGATCGAACCGGCCGGCCCGGCGGACCTCGGGCCGGAAATGGGTGAGGAGATCGCCGCGGAGATCGCCGCTGCGACGGCGGATCTGGACGACCAGGCGCCGGACGGAACGACGGCGTTGGTGCCCGATTCGCCGCCGCTGACCCTCGGATACGTCGAGTCCCTGCTGGACAGCCGGCGCAACGAGGTGCAGATCTCGCCGACCCTGGACCGGATCATCGCGCTGCTGGACGTGCTGGGCAATCCGCAGCGCAGCTATCCGGTGATTCAGATTGCCGGCACCAACGGCAAGACCTCCACCGCGCGGATGATCGACGCGCTGCTCACCCGGTTCGGGCTGCGCACCGGCCGGTTCACCTCGCCGCACCTGCAGTCGGTGACCGAGCGGATCGCGCTGGACGGCGAGCCGATCTCGGCCGATATGTACGTGCAGGCCTACTCGGATGTGGCGGCCGTCGTCGACATTGTTGACCAGGGCTCGGTCCGGGCGGGCGGGGTTCCGCTGTCCAAGTTCGAGATCCTCACCGCGATGGCCTATGCGGTGTTCGCCGACGCTCCGGTTGACGTCGCCGTGGTGGAAGTCGGCCTCGGCGGTACCTGGGACTCGACCAACGTCGCCGACGCCACGGTCGCGGTGATCACTCCGGTGGGCATCGACCACACCGAGTTCCTCGGGCCGACATTGGGCCAGATCGCGGTCAACAAGGCCGGCATCGTCAAGCCCGACTCGGTCGCCATCGTCGGACCCCAGGAACCGGAGGCGATGAACGCCATCCTGCGTCGCACCGTCGAGGTGGACGCGGCGGTCGCCCGGTTCGGCAGCGAATTCGCCGTCCTGGAGCGCTCGTTCGCGGTCGGCGGGCAGCGCCTGACGATCCAGGGCCTCGGCGGTGTGTACGAGGACATTCTCCTGCCGCTGTCCGGGGAACATCAGGCCACCAACGCGGCGCTCGCGCTGGCCGCGGTGGAGGCGTTCTTCGGCGCCGGGGCGGCGCGGCAGCTCGACATCGGTCCCGTGCAGGACGGTTTCGCCGCCGTCGCGTCACCGGGTCGGTTGGAGCGGGTCCGCACGTCGCCGACGATCCTGGTCGACGCCGCGCACAACCCGCACGGCGCGGCGGCTCTCGCGGCGGCGCTGGCCGCCGAGTTCTCGTTCACCCGGCTGATCGGAGTGCTCGCCGTGCTGGCCGACAAGGACGTCCGGGGTGTGCTGGAGGCGCTGTCGGACTCGTTCGACGAGGTCGTCGTCACCCGAAACTCCTCACCCCGGTCGATGCCGCCGGCCGAGCTGGCCGAACTGGCCGAGGACGTCTTCGGCGAGGGTGTGGTGCACACCGCCGATCGGATGGACGACGCGATCGCGCTGGCCGTCGAGCTGGCCGAGACCGATGTCGAGGACGTCACCGGCACCGGCGTCGTCATCACCGGGTCGGTGGTGTCCGCCGGCGACGGGCGGGCCCTGGCCGGGCTGGCGCCGTCATGAGGGCAGGGAGCGCGGCAGCGATGGACACCGGCGAGCACGCCCGCCGCGAGGCCGCGATCACCAAGGGCTTCCGCGGGGTGATGTCGGCGACCCTGGTGCTCGAGGCGATCGTGGTCCTGCTGGCCCTTCCGGTGGCCATCAACCTGGACGCCGGCGTCGGCCCGGTCGGCGTAACACTGATCTGCATGCTGGCTGCGGCGCTGATCGCCTGCTGCGTCATCGTCAGGCGGTCCTACGCGATCCCGGTCATCCTGACCCTGCAGGCGGTGATGATCGCCGGGTGGTTCATCACGCCGACGCTGGGCGTGATGGGACTGGTGTTCGCGGCGGTGTGGGCGCTGATCCTGTGGTTCCGCGCCGAACTACGGCGTCGGCTGGCGGCCGGTACGCTGCCGGAGCCGCCGAAACCGGACGGCCCGTCACCGCGGTAACGCCGGATCCCGCGCGGCCGGACCCGGCCGCCCGAGCATGAGGAGACAGTCCCGCCCATGTCCGAACGCACTCTCGTCCTGATCAAGCCCGACGGCGTCGAGCGGCGCCTGGTCGGCGAGATTCTGGCCCGGATCGAGCGCAAGGGCCTGTCCCTCGTGGCCCTGGAGCTGCGCACCGTCGAGTTGTCGGTGGCCGAGGAGCACTACGCCGAGCACAAGGGCAAGGGCTTCTACCAGAGCCTGCTCGACTTCATCACCGGTGGACCGCTGGTCGCCGCGGTTGTCGAGGGCCCGCGCGCGGTCGCCGCGTTCCGGCAGCTCGCCGGCGGCACCGACCCGGTGGAGAAGGCCGCCACCGGCAGCGTCCGCGGCGACTTCGGCCTGGAGACCCAGTACAACCTGGTGCACGGATCGGACTCGCCGGAGTCGGCCGCCCGGGAGATCGCGCTCTGGTTCCCCAAGCTGTGACCGTGGTCGACCTGTCCCATCCGATCGTCGAGGGGATGATCACCTACCCCGGCATTCCGGCGCCGGTGCTCGGCTCACACCTGACGTTCGACGAGTCGGCGGCGCACTACGCGGCCGGCACGGAGTTCTCCATCGGCACCATCTCGATGGCCGCGAACACCGGGACATACCTGGATACCCCCGCGCACCGTTACCGGGACGGCGAGGACCTCTCCCGGCTGAGCCTGGACAAGATGGTCGATCTGCCAGGCGTCGTCGTCCGGGCGAGGGACCGGGCCGCCACAGGCGGCCGCGCGATCGACGAGGCCCACCTGCGTGCGGCCCTCGACGGTCTCGATCCGGCGGGGATGGCGGTGCTGGTCGAGACCGGTCACAGCGACCGGTGGGGGACACCGGCGTACTTCGTGGACCACCCTTATCTCACCGACGACGCGGTGGAGTTCCTGGTGTCGGTGAAGCCGGCGCTGGTGGGCATCGACTCGTTGAACATCGACTCGACGCACACCGGGCGGCGTCCGGCGCACAGCTGGCTGCTCGCCGCGCGGATCCCGGTGGTCGAGCACCTGACCGCGTTGGCCGACCTGCCGGACACCGGCTTCCGGTTCACCGCGGCTCCGCCGGCGGTGCAGGGGATGGGGACGTTCCCGGTGCGGGCGTTCGCCGTCGTCGATTAGGCCGGCGCGTTTCCGCGGAAACGCCTCAGCGGTGCTGGCCGCGCCGGCCGGTGGCCAGGAACGCCCAGCCGACGGCGACCGTGCCGAGCAGGAGCAGACAGAGGCCCAGCACGACCGGCCACACGATGTCCAGACCGGTGCTCGCCAGCACCATCGCGGTGGGTGGCGCGGCCGGGTCACCGGTCGGCGGCTCGCTGACCGGGGTCCACACCGTCGCGGCGGAGGCGGCCCCGGCGGACAGCACGCCGACGCCGAGCATCGCCACCAGCAGCATGCCGGCGGTGAACCACCGTCGCAGTGCCAGGGTCGAGGTCATCGGTGCGGTCCGTTCTCGTCGGTTGTCGTCCGTCTGTCGTCGGCGCGTCGCGTCCGTGCGAAGGGCGGACACGGCGACTCACTGACAAGACGTGTGAAGCCGCCGTGTGGTTGCGTGGTCCGGACGAATTGGTCCCACCCGGCGCAGGCCCTGGTCAACCTCCCAGTGTAGGAAGCTTCGGCGCCTGGCCGGTCGCGCCGCGCCGACCGATCCGTTGTTGTCGCGGGTCGTGTGGTGCCGGGGCACTCTCCGCAGCGGCTGTGGGATAATCGTCTGCGGTGCGTTGCTGGTAGCGACCAGTGGTGCGCCGGGCGGGTGGTGTCACGGCCTGCCGTACCGTTCGGTGATCGCGTCCGCCGAGGACGCCACCGCATCCGGTTGGCGGTCGCCGCGGCGGCAACCGCCTGACCAGCAGACTTCCCGAGGGCCGGCCCCGGCCCCGGCATTGAACCGCAGGGCCCCTGCGCGGACGCGTTCGCTGCGCGCCCGGGGGTCCGTGAGAGGAACCGTCGCGATGACGCCAACCCTGGAAACCGCCCTGGCCGATCTGCCCGCCAAGCCCCGGGTGCACGAGCTGTCCAAGCGGGTGGGTACCACCAGCAAGGAAATGCTCGCCGTGCTGAACGAGCGCGGCCTGACCATCAGCAGCGCGTCGGCGTCCGTCCCGCGCGAGGTGGCCATCGCGGTGATCGAGCAGTACCTGGGCGAGCCGGCCCCGATCGAGGCCACCGCCCCGCCGACCGAGGAGGTGTCGGCAGACCAGGCGTCGGCGGACCAGGTGTCGGCGCAGCAGGAGGTTGCGCCGGCGGCCGAGACCGCCGATCCCCTCAGTCCGTTGTTCCTGCCGCCCAGCGAGGTCACCGCTCCGGTGGTGGAGCCCGCGGCGGAGCAGGGTGAGCCGGCCGCCGAGGCGACCACGCCGAAGCGGCCGCGGCGGCGGCGCGGCCGGTCGGCCGGGGGGCGTAAGGACGTCCCGGGGACCGGGGATGCCGGCGAGGAGGAGGCGGCGGCCGAGGAAGCCGCGGCCGAAGACGTGACCGAGGAGGCCGCCGAGCCGGCCGGGGAGCCGGCCGGGGAGTCGCCGGACCAGGACGAACAGTCGGAGGGCGGCCGCCGGCGGCGCCGTCGCGGCCGTCGCGGCCGCGGCCGGGCGGCAGAGGTCGACCAGCAGGCCGAGGACGACGAGGACACCGACCGGGTGGAACCGGACGAGACCAGGGACACCGGCACCGACGAGAGCACCGAAACGGACGAGGGCGTCGCCGAGGGTGACGAGACCGAAGAGTCCGGCGAGGAGGGCGCGGGTGCGGCCGACGGTGAGGACGAGGCGGGAACAACCGCCGGCACCCGTCGCCGACGCCGCCGGCGCCGCCGCTCGTCCGGCGACGATGCGGCCCCCCGCGACGACGATCCCGACAATACAGTCGTCCACGTGCGCGAATCCCGCGGTTCAGCGGGCTCAGGCGCCGAGCAGGTGCAGGGGGTGCGTGGCTCCACCCGGCTGGAGGCCAAGCGGCAGCGGCGGCGTGACTCCCGGGAATCGTCCCGGCGCCGCCCCCAGATCCTCACCGAAGCGGAATTCCTCGCCCGCCGGGAGTCCGTCGAGCGCGTCATGGCCGTGCGGCAGCGCGGTGACCTCGCGCAGGTCGCGCTGCTGGAGGACGGCATCCTGGTCGAACACTTCGTGTCCCAGACCGGGGCGGACTCGCTGATCGGCAGTGTCTTCCTCGGCAAGGTGCAGAACGTGCTGCCTTCCATGGAGGCGGCGTTCGTCGACATCGGCCGCGGCCGCAACGCGGTCATCTACGCCGGCGAGGTCAACTGGGACGCGGCCGGGCTCGGCGTAGAGCTGCGTCGGCGCACCGGTCTTGGCCTCGGCCCGCCGGGAGATCTCCTCCCACTGCGACTTGAGCCGTTCGACGTCGCGGATCAGTTCGTCCTCGGCGATGCCCTCAGCGG
>JBIOVW010000931.1:0-6447 GCA_044867945.1 Nakamurella sp.
ACCGTGGTCAGCGACGCTCCCCTGCCGACAGAAGTCGTCCGCGATGCGGTCGACGAGGCCGGGTACGGCCTGGCCGGCTGACCCTGTCGGTCGAGACCACCGCAACCGCAAAGGATCGAACCAGGAGGAGGTGGGTGCGCATGACGCACGCAGTGGATCTGCAGATCGGTGGCATGACCTGCGCGTCGTGCGCCGCTCGGATCGAGAAGAAGCTGAACCGGATGCCCGGGGTGCAGGCCACGGTGAACTTCGCCACCGAACGCGCCCATGTGCTGCTGCCCGAGGACACCAGGGTTGACACGGCGATCGCCACAGTGGAGGCGACCGGATACACCGCCAAGCTGCCCGAACCGCCCCGGCCGCCGGATACCGGCGCCACCGCCGCGGCCGAACAGGTCGACGAGGACGGCGAGGTCGCCTCGCTGCGGCGGCGGCTGGTCGGGTCGGCGATCCTGACGGCGCCGGTGTTGCTGCTGACGATGATCCCGGCGGTGCAGTTCGACCACTGGCAGTGGTTGAGCCTGACCCTGGCCGCTCCGGTGGTCATCTGGGGTGCCTGGCCGTTCCATCGGGCCGCCTGGATCAACCTGCGGCACGGCGCGGCGACCATGGACACGCTGATCAGCCTCGGCGTGCTGGCCGCGTTCGGCTGGTCGCTCTACGCCCTGTTCCTAGGCGGAGCCGGTGACCCCGGGATGCGGATGACGTTCACCCTGTTGCCGGAGGCCGGGGCCGGCGCGCACGAGATCTACCTCGAGGTCGCCGCCGCGGTCACCGTGTTCCTGCTCGCCGGCCGGTACTTCGAGGCCAGGGCCAAGAAGCGGTCGGGCGCCGCGTTGCGGGCGCTGCTCGAGCTGGGTGCCAAGGACGTGGCCGTCCGCCGCGGCGGCAACGAGCTTCGGATCCCGATCGACCAGCTCGCCGTCGACGACGTGTTCGTCGTGCGACCGGGCGAGAAGCTCGCGACCGACGGGGTCGTGGTCGAGGGGTCGTCCGCGGTGGACACCAGCCTGCTCACCGGCGAGCCGGTGCCGGTCGAGGTCGGCCCGGGTGATCCGGTGACCGGCGCGACGGTCAACGCCGGCGGCCGGCTGGTGGTGCGGGCCACCCGGATAGGTGCGGACACCGCGCTGGCCCAGATCGCCCGGCTCGTGCAGGACGCCCAGTCCGGCAAGGCGCCGGTGCAGCGGCTGGCCGACCGGGTCTCCGCGGTGTTCGTGCCGATCGTCATCGCCCTCGCGGTAGCCACCCTCGGCTACTGGCTCGGCGCCGACGCGGGGACCGAGTTCGCGTTCGCCGCCGCGGTCGCGGTGCTGATCATCGCCTGCCCCTGCGCACTCGGGTTGGCCACGCCGACCGCGCTGCTGGTGGGCACCGGTCGGGGCGCCCAGCTCGGGATCCTGATCAAGGGTCCGGAAATCCTCGAGTCCACCCGCCGGGTCGACACCGTCGTGCTGGACAAGACCGGCACCGTCACCACCGGCGCGATGCGCCTGGTCGACGTCGTGCCGGCCGCCGGTGTCGACGAGGAGACGGTCCTGCGGCTGGCCGGTGCGCTGGAGGACGCGTCCGAGCACCCGATCGCCGCGGCCATCGCGGCCGGCGCCCGCGAGCGGGTCGGCGAGTTGCCCGGCGTGGGGTCGTTCACGGCGAGCCAGGGTCTGGGCGTGAACGGCGTCGTCGACGACCATGCGGTCGCGGTCGGCCGCCCGGGCTGGCTCGCCGACCAGTGGTCCCAGCCGCTGGACGAGGATCTGGACCGGGCGCGGCGGGACGCAGTGGCGGCCGGCCGTACCGTGGTCGCGGCCGGCTGGGACGGCGCCGCCCGCGGTCTGCTGATGGTCGCCGACACCGTCAAACCGACCAGTGCCCAAGCGATCTCGGAACTGCGCGGCTTGGGACTGCGGCCGGTGCTGCTGACCGGGGACAACGCCGCGGCCGCGGCGTCGGTCGCCGCCGAGGTCGGAATCGACCCGGAGGATGTGATCGCCGAGGTGCTGCCCGCCGAAAAGGCGCGCCAGGTCTCCGATCTGCAACACGGGGGCCGGGTGGTCGCCATGGTCGGGGACGGGGTGAACGACGCCGCCGCGCTCGCGCAGGCGGACCTGGGCATCGCCATGGGCACGGGCACCGACGTGGCCATCGAGGCCTCCGACCTGACCCTGGTCCGCGGTGACCTGCGGGCCGCGGTCGACGCGATCCGGCTGTCCCGGCGAACCCTGGGCACCATCAAGGGCAACCTGTTCTGGGCGTTCGCCTACAACGTGGCCGCGTTGCCGTTGGCCATGGCCGGGCTGCTCAACCCGCTGATCGCGGGCGCGGCGATGGCGTTCTCCTCGGTGTTCGTGGTCAGCAACAGCCTGCGGCTGCGGCGATTCCGGCCGATCTCGCAGACTCCGAGCGCTGGAAGCGACGTTCGATGAGCAGCGCCGGCAGGACCGTCGTGCTCGAGGTGTCCGGGGTGCACTGGGCGTCCTCCAAGGCGGTCACCGAGGCCGTCCTGAGCCGCCGCCCCGGCGTGCGGTCGGTGCACGCCAACCCGGTGTCGCAGACCGCCACGGTCACCTACGACCCTGACCGCACCACCGTCGCCGACCTGCGCGGCTGGATCCGCGACTGCGGCTACCACTGCGCCGGACAGTCGGTGCCCCAGCATCTCTGCGACCCGCTGGCCGAGCCCGCAGCGCCGGCTCACGACCACCAGGCGATGACGCACGTGATGGGCCACGGCGACCACGGCCACGGTGGCATGTCGATGGACGACATGGTCCGCGACATGCGCATCCGATTCCTGGTGGCCGCGATCCTGTCCGTGCCGATCCTGCTGTGGTCGCCGATCGGCCGGGAGGTGTTCGGATTCACCGTGCCCGCCCCGTTCGGCCTGCGCGACGACGTGTTCTCGCTGATCCTGTCGCTGCCGGTGGTCTTCTACTCGGCCTGGATCTTCTTCGACGGCGCATTCCGCGCACTGCGCGCCAGGACCCTGGACATGATGGTGCTGGTCGCGGTCGCGGTCGCCGCGGGCTGGCTGTACAGCGTCGGCGTCACCCTGACCGGCGGTGGTGAGGTCTTCTACGAGGCGGCCACCGTGCTGACCGCGTTCGTGCTGCTCGGTCACTGGTTCGAGATGCGTGCCCGCGGCGGCGCCAACGACGCCATCCGCGCCCTGCTGGAACTGGCCCCGCCGAGGGCGGTCGTGCTGCGGGACGGGCAGGAGGTCGAGATCCCCACCGCGGAGGTGGTGGTCGGTGACCTGCTGCTGGTCCGGCCCGGCTCCAAGATCCCGGTCGACGGAACCGTCGAGGACGGGCAGTCCGAGATCGACGAGTCCATGGTGACCGGGGAGAGCCTGCCGGTGCCCAAGCAACCCGGCAGCGAGGTGATCGGCGCGTCGGTCAACGTGTCCGGCTCCCTACGCGTGCGGGCCACCAAGATTGGCGCGGACACCGCGCTCGCCCAGATCGTCGCGCTGGTCCAGGAGGCGCAGAACTCCAAGGCCCCCGGGCAGCGACTGGCCGACCGGGCCGCGTTCTGGCTGGTGCTGGTCGCCCTGATCGGCGGAACGCTGACCTTCGGGGTCTGGCTCGCCGTCGGCGCGGGGGTGCAGACCGCGCTGCTGTTCGCGATCACGGTGGTGGTGATCACCTGCCCGGACGCGCTCGGGCTGGCGACGCCGACCGCGATCATGGTCGGCACCGGGCTGGGCGCCAAGCGCGGCGTGCTGTTCAAGAACGCCGCCGCGCTGGAGACCGCCGCTCGAATCGACACCGCGGTGATGGACAAGACCGGCACCCTGACCCGCGGAGAACCCGAGGTGACCGATCTGCTCCTGGCCGACGGTGCCGACCGTGCCACGGTTCTGGCGTTGGCCGCCGCGGTGGAGCGGGAATCGGAGCACCCGCTCGCCGCCGCCGTCGTCAGGCACGCCGTCGCCGAGGGCAGCCCGCGGTTGGCCGCGACCGGGTTCGAGAACGTCGCCGGACACGGCGCGATGGCCGACGTCGACGGCCGTCGGGTGATCATCGGCAACCGCAGGCTCATGTCGGATCTGCAGGTCGATCCGGGCGAGCTCGCCGCCCGACGGGACGAGCTCGCCGCCACCGGACGGACCGCGGTGTTCGTCGCCGTCGACGCCCGCGCGGTCGCCGTGATCGGCCTGGCCGACGCACCTCGGGACACCGCCGCCGCCGCGGTCGCCGCCCTGCACGAGTCCGGGGTCCGGGTGGTCATGCTCACCGGGGACAACGAGGCCACCGCCCACCGAATCGCCGACCGGCTGGGCATCGACGAGGTGATCGCCGAGGTACTGCCTTCGGACAAGTCGCGCAAGGTCGCCGACCTGCAACGGGCCGGCCGGCGGGTCGCGATGGTCGGTGACGGCGTCAACGACGCCCCCGCCCTGGCCCAATCCGACGTGGGCATCGCCATCGGCGCCGGCACCGACGTGGCCATCGAGGCCGCGGACATCGTGCTCATGCGGTCCGACCCCTTGGATGTGCCCACCGCGCTGCGCATCGGCCGCGGCACCCTGCGCAAGATGCGGCAGAACCTGGGTTGGGCGATCGGCTACAACACCGTCGCCCTGCCCATCGCCGCAGGTGTGTTCATGCCGGCGTTCGGGCTCATGCTGCGTCCGGAGATCGCCGCCCTGTCGATGTCCGGTTCCAGCCTGATCGTGGCGGTCAATGCACTGCTACTCAAGCGACTGGACCTGCCCGAACCGGCCGCACCGACCGAGCACGGTGCCAACAGGTCGGGACCATCGACCCTGACCCGTACCGGCGGGGCGGCGCACGATTGATTTCGAGGCGCACCGTCGGGTTCGTGCGCCCCGCTTCCGGGCAGCCGGCCTGGGTCAGGATCGAGGTGTGTCGGCCATGATGGGTTACAACGGGTACGGCATGAGCGGCTGGATGTGGGTGTGGGGAGCGGCGCTGATCATTGTGGTGCTGGTCCTGGTCGGCGGGCTGGTGTGGGCGATGGTCGCCACCACGGCGAACCGGCGCCCCTCCGCCGACGACCGCCCGATGGACGGTGCGCGACCGACGTCGGATTCGAGCGCCCGACAGATCCTTGACGAGCGGTACGCGCGAGGCGAACTGGACACCGAGGAATACCGCGAACGGCTGCAGACGCTCGGCGGCTGACCCTGCCGGACCGGATGCCGATCAGGGCTTGCAATCGGTACCTGGGTACAGGGTTACCGTCGGAGACATGACACAGCAGAGCGCACCGACAGACACCTGGGCCCCCGACGCATGCACCCTGCCGACGGCCGACCGCCCGTTCCGCATCGCCCAGTTCGACGCCCTGTTCGCCGACGACGTCACCGACGTGCACCGCAGCGAGCCCGACCGCGCCCTTTTCACTTTGCGACCGGACCCCGCGACCGCAGCCCGGGCGGCGGACCTGAGTGTCCGGGAAACGGCCTGCTGCTCCTTCTTCGAGTTCACCCTGTCCGCCACCGGCGGCCGCCTCACCTTGACGGTGGCGACGCCACCGGAGCACGTGGCCGTGCTGGACGCGTTCGTGAAGCGGGCGGCCGGAGCGGTCCGGTGACCGTGGGGCTGCGGGCCGGTCAGGTCGCGGCCGCTGCCGGGGTGAACCTGCAGACCCTGCGCTATTACGAGCGCCGCGGACTGCTCGAAGCCCCGGACCGGACGCTCGGCGGGCACCGCGTCTATCCCGACGGGACTGTCATGCTGCTGCGGGTCATCAAGACCGCCCAGCGGTTGGGTTTCACCCTGACCGAGGTGGCCGAGCTGTTGGAAGCCGGCACCCACCGGCACGGCCGGGACGTCGGCCTGCAGGCCCGCGCCCGGGCCAAGCTGGACGAGGTCGAGCGCAAGATCGCCGATCTGACCGTTATCCGCGACACCCTGCGCGAAGCCGTCGACGCCGGCTGTAGCGACCTGGTCACCTGCGCCGCCAGTCCCGGCTGCCCGCTGCCCTTCACCGACCTGGTCGGCGACCGCCGTGCAGCCGATGCACTCAAGCCGTAAGACCTGGTCAGGGGCCAGTGTCGTACCCCTGTAGTAGACATGGGCCATGGACGGATCGGCGCTCGGGGACGATCAGCGGACGCTGCTGATCGACTCGCTGAAGGTTGCCGATCGTGAGCAGGCGAAGGCGCAGGCGCGGCGGGCGCAGTTGATGGTGGAGTTCGCCGATGCCCGCAAGCGGGCGGACCGGCAGCGGATCGACGACATCGAGTCGGCGGGCGGGGAGGCCAGGTATCGGCCTGGGGAGTTCGCCGCTATGGAGATCGGGCTGGCGGTCACCGAAACCAAACGGTCGGTGCAGAAGGTGGTGGCCAGGGTCCGCCGGGTGCAGGCGGAGGCGCCGGACGCCTGGGATGCGTGGGTCGCCGGGGATATCAACGAGGCGAAGGTGGTTCAGATCAGCCGGGCGTTGCGCAGGTTGGTGCGGGACGATTCGAAGAAGATG
>JBIOVW010000932.1:0-7194 GCA_044867945.1 Nakamurella sp.
GGGTCCCCACGGGCCTGTGCCGAACCGCGCATATAGGATGTAACGGTCACCTTTGGTTTCGACTGAACGGTGGGCCGCCCCCTGGCGGGACCGTCCCATCAGGTTGAAACCGGGTTCGCGCTCGCGACCAGCGCCCAGGCCGCACCGCGCTGATCAAAGAACCACCGAACCGGACGAATCCGGCGCGAAAGTGGTTGTTGGATCAGCGCGGGTCCCCCGGGCCTGTGCTGGACCGCGCATAAAGGACGTAACGGTCACGGTTGGTTTCGACTGATCAGCGCGGCGGAAGGTATCGGCCCGACGGCCGCCACCGGACAACTCCGCCGACCCTGCCGCGAGGGGCTGCGTCAGCTCCCGGCGATGTCCGACAGGGTGGCCAGCAGGGTGCGCACCGGCACCCCGGTTCCACCGGGACCGGTGTAGCCGTAGGCCTTGCCGTCGTTGAACGCCGGTCCGGCCACGTCCAAGTGGGCCCATTGGACCCCTTCTGCGACGAATTCGGCGAGGTAGTGCCCGGCCACCAGCATCCCGCCGGCCGGCTCGCCGGAGATGTTCTGCAGGTCGGCGAGGGGGGAGTCCAGGCCCTCGCGCAGGTGTTCGGGCAGCGGCATCGCCCAGCCTCCCTCGCCGACCTCCCGGGCCAGCCCGGCCACCCGGTCCCGGAGCGCGGGGGTGCCCATCACCCCCATCGTCCGTTTGCCGAGCGCGACGATCTGTGCCCCGGTCAGCGTTGACGTCTCCAGCAGGTACTTCGGGTCGTCCTCGCACGCCCGGACGATCGCGTCGGCCAGCACCAGCCGGCCCTCGGCGTCGGTGTTGAGCACGTGCACGGTCTTGCCGGCCGGCGCTTCCTTGCCCTTGCCTTTGGCCGCGCCGCCGTAGTGCCGCAGCACGTCGCCGGGCCGGTAGGCGGTGCCGGACGGCATGTTCTCGGCCAGCGCGGCGTAGGCGATCACGGTGACCGGCAGCCCCAGCCTGGACGCGGCCAGCACCGTGGCGACGACCGCGGCGGCCCCAGACATGTCGCTGGTCATCTGATCCATCTTCGGACCCGGTTTGATCGAGATCCCGCCGGTGTCGAACGTGATGCCCTTGCCCACCAGGGCCACCCTGGCGACCGATTTCGCCGGGGTGTAAGCGATCCGGACCAGCCGCGGCGGACGGGACGACCCGGCGCCGACCCCAAGGATGCCCCCGTACCCGCCCTTGGCCAGGGCCTTTTCGTCCAGCACCTCGACCGTCAGCCCGGCCTGCCGTGCTGCCTCGGACGCCCGGTCGGCGAACTCGGCGGGGTACAGGTCGTTCGGGGCGGAGTTGACGAGGTTCCGGGCGAACGCGACCGACTCGGCCACGACCGTGGCCCGTTCCAGAGTCTGCTTGGCCTTCTTGTTGGCCGTCGGCACGGCCAACACGATCGCGTCGACCGGCTCCGAACCGGGCTTCTTGTAGGTGTCGAACACATAGGCGCCCAACAGATGTCCCTCCGCGGCCGCCGCGAGATCGACCAGCGGGAGGGCGGAGACCACCTTGTTCTGCCCGGCGACCGCGCGGGACGCCGCGCCGGCCGCCTGACGCACCCGCTCGGCCAGGCCGCCATCCTGGTCGGCAGCGCCGGCACCGTTTCCTGGCGAGTCAGGTGCTGCGCCGATCCCGACCACCACCACCCGGTCCGCGGTGACCGTGCCGGCGCCCGGGATGGTGGTCACCGAACCGGGTTTGCCGTTGCCGCCGGCCAACGCGGCGGCGTTGACCAGGGCGGCGAACGCCTCGTCCGCGGCGACCGGGCCGTCCGGGCCTTGGTATGCGGCCACCACGAGGGCGTCGGCCTTGACGGTCAGCGGATCGGCGGCGGTCAGGCTTAAACGGGTCATCGGGCGGCAACTCCTCGGCGATGGGCGGGTAGGCGGGTTCGGGCCGGTGGACGGCCGATGGTGACGGCCGCCCCGCGCCGCCGCCTTTCCGGGTCGCCTCGCCAAATCGGCCACCCGGACGCGGCGCCGGCGCCTGTGTTCATGGTTCGCTCGGCAAGCCTCGCTCTCACAGACCGTAGCCCGGTCGGCGGTGGGCGCTCGTGCGGGTGGACCGGCCCGCACGTTACGGTCGGCGTCATGGCCGATCACGACGACGCCGACGAAGGGGCCGAACTGCCCGGACCGCTCAGGCACTCTCCGTTGGACGACCGGCATCGTGCCCTCGGCGCGACCATGGGCGCGTTCGGCGGCTGGGAGATGCCGATCTCCTACGCCGGCGCCGGGGTGGTGGCCGAGCACACCGCGGTGCGCACGTCCGTCGGCGTCTTCGACGTCTCCCACCTGGGCAAGGCGACCGTCACCGGCCCAGGGGCCGCGGCATTCGTCAACGACTGCCTGTCCGCCGATCTGAGCCGGATCCGGCCGGGCCAGGCCCAGTACACCCTGTGCTGCTCCGGCGACGGCGGTGTGCTCGACGATCTGATCGCCTACCTCGTGTCGCCGGAGGAGGTCTTCCTCGTCCCGAACGCGGCGAACACCGCGGCGGTGGTCGCTGCTTTGGCCGCGGCAGCGCCCAGCGGGATCGACATCATCGACCGGCACCCGGATTTCGCGGTGTTGGCGGTGCAGGGTCCGGCGTCGGCGGAGGTGCTGGGAGCGGTCGGCCTGCCCACCGAACTCGACTACATGTCCTGGCGGGACGGATCCGTGGACGGTGCGCCCGTGCGGGTGTGCCGGACCGGGTACACCGGAGAGCACGGCTACGAGCTCGTGCCGGCCTGGGACGCCGCCGGGCCGGTGTGGGACGCGGTGGTGCACGAGGCGGGCCTGCGCGGCGGACGGCCGGCCGGGCTTGGCGCGCGGGACACCCTGCGCACCGAGATGGGTTACGCCTTGCACGGCCAGGACCTGAGCCCGCAGATCACTCCCGTGCAGGCACGGGTCGGGTGGGCCGTCGGCTGGCGCAAGCGGAGCTTCTTCGGCCGGGACGCGTTGCTGACCGAGCGGGAGAACGGCCCGCACCGGGCGTCCTGGGGGCTCCTGGCTCTGGATCGTGGGGTGCTGCGCGGTCACCTGGCGGTGGTCGACGCGCATGGCACGAAGATCGGTGAGACGACCTCGGGCACGTTCTCACCGACCCTGGGCGTCGGGATCGCGCTGGCCCTGATCGACACCGTCGCCGGTGTGGTGGAGGGGGAGGAGATCGCCGTCGACGTCCGCGGTCGGCGGATGCGGGTGCGGGTGGTCAAGCCGCCGTTCGTGCCGTCGCACGTGCGCTGACCGGTCCGGTCGGGTACAACCGGCCCGATTCGCGGGGTCGGCGAGCCAGATACTCGGACGTCCTACTATTTGCGATATCGTGGATCCATGACGACCTCCACCGCCGGAGAGGCCCCGGTCCCGACGTTCCGGCGTGAACTGCACCCCTCGCCCGTGAGCGTCAGTCGACGGGACGAGATCCACGCCGCACCGGGTTTCGGCCGATACTTCACCGACCACATGGTGCTCATCGACTACGACGACGGCGTGGGTTGGCACGACCCGCGGGTGGTGCCGTACGGGCCGTTCAGCCTGGACCCGGCGACCATGGTGCTGCATTACGGCCAGGAGATCTTCGAGGGCCTGAAGGTCTTCGCCCAGGTCGACGGGACACTCGCGGCGTTCCGACCGGAGGCGAACGCCGCCCGGTTCAACCGGTCGGCCGATCGTCTGGCGGTTCCGCGGCTGCCGGAGGAGCTGTTCCTGGCCTCGATTCGGGAACTGCTCGACGTGGACGGCGGCTGGGTGCCGTCGGGCGCCGAGTCGTCCCTGTACATCCGGCCGTTCGTCATCGCCACCGAGGTCGGCCTCGGTGTGCGGCCGTCGGCCAGCTACCTGTTCAGCATCATCGCCTCGCCGGCCGGCCCGTATTTCCCCCGCGGTGTCGCGCCGGTGAGCGTGTGGTGGTCCACCGAGTACGTGCGGGCGGCGCCCGGCGGCACCGGCGCGGCCAAGTTCGGCGGCAACTATGCGGCGTCGCTGGCCGCGCAGGCACAGGCGTCGGCGAAGGGCTGTGACCAGGTCGTCTGGCTCGATGCGGTCGAGCGGCGCTGGGTCGAGGAGATGGGCGGGATGAACCTGTTCTTCGTGATGGGGTCCGGACCCACCGCGGAACTGGTCACCCCAGAACTGTCCGGCTCGCTGCTGCCCGGAATCACTCGCGACTCGCTGCTGGCCCTGGCCCGGGAGTGGGGTCACCCGGCCACCGAGCGTCGGATCTCGACCGACGAATGGGCCAAGAAGGTGGAGAGCGGGGAACTGACGGAGGTGTTCGCCTGCGGAACCGCGGCGGTCATCACCCCGGTCGGCTCCGTGCTGCACGCCGACGGTGGCTTCGAGATCAACGGCGGACGTCCGGGTCCGATCACCATGCAGCTGCGGCAGAAGCTGACCGACATCCAGTACGGGCGGGCCGCCGACACCCACGGCTGGATGACCAAGCTCCGCTGATCGAACCGATGGGGGCACAGACGTCGATGGGGGCACAGGCGAAGGTGGTGTAGACACCACACGGGGATCAGCCGTGTGGTCCACCAATCGACGGGCACCGCCGTCGGGGCTTCTGCCGGAACGTATCGGGTAGTTCCAAATCACCCGATCCGCTTCGAAAAGGAGCCGAGAAATGCGCACCATCAACCGCATCGCCGCCACTGCCGCCACCGCCGCCGTCCTGTTCGGCATGACCGGGTTGGCGTCCGCGGCCGCTGCGGAGCCCGTCCCGGCCGTCGGTTCGGTGTCCGTAGCCTCTTCAGACACCGTCGCGGACCGGGAAGGAACCGACGAGACCGTCGAGGCGTCGGCCATCACCAAGCGGTTCACGATCACCAACGAGTCCAGCCGCCCGCTCACCATCACCGGCTACCAGGCCAGGGAGCGCATGTGGGGCGAGATGGACCTGCCGGCCGTCGGTACGGTCGTGCAACCGGGCCAGCAGGTTTCGTTCGACGTCGTGTTCCACTTCTTCTACGTCAACGACCTCATCGTCCATTTCTCCGCTCCGGGGCTTTCCGACGCCTACAACGCCAGGCTCACCGTCAGCGACGGCATCGCGGCCCAGAGCTCCACGGCGACCAGCAGCGGGTCGTTCGCGCACGGGGAGGGCGGCGCCTCGCTCTGGGTGAAGGACGCCGTCGGCACCGTCATCGAGGTCCCGGCCAGTGACAGCCAGAAGCAGTCGCAGATCCTCGGGACCTGGTGCAAGGCGAACAGCGGGAGCTGCTCGTTCTCGCCGAAGAGTCAGACGCCGTTCACGGCCGACCTCAAGAAGGCGGCGTCATACGCGAACCCGACGACGGTCGACCAGAGCTTCACCGCCGAGTTCACCCATACCCGTACGGAGAAGGACACGCTGGAGGTGAGCGCCTCGGTCAAGGCGACCGTGATGAGCGTCGTCGAGGCCGGGGTGACCGCCACCTACGGCAAGGCCTGGGAGCAGACCGATACCCGGACCCTGACCTACCCGGTGATCGTTCCGGCCGGCACGAAGGTGACGGTCTTGACAGGCGCGCAGATGCTGCGCACCACGGGTGACTTCACGGTCACCATGGGCAACACCACCTGGAAGCTGCGCGACGTGTCGTTCGACACCCCGGAGATGACGAACTTCGGACCGGACATCGAGTTGGTGACGGAGAGCCTGACGGCGGCCGAGGTCGCGTCGCTGCCCCATCAGCTGGTGATCGACGACGGCGCCGACGGTGCCTATCGAGCTGCCACCGTGCAGGACGGAATTGCGCTGGCCGAGTGACGTCGGTGGCGTCGGACCGGCCCCGCCGGCCGACGGCGCCGCACGCCGAAAGGCGCCGACCCTGCAGGGGCGGCGCCTTCCGGACTTGTTCGAGTGGCGTCAGCCGCGGACGACCTTGCCCGCCTTCAGGCACGACGTGCACACGTTCAGCTTTCGGACCGTGCCGGGGGCCACCTGTGCCCGCACCGACTGGATGTTCGGGTTCCACCGCCGATGCGTCCGCCGGTGCGAGTGGGACACGCTCATGCCGAATCCCGGACCCTTGCCACACACGTCACACACGGCAGCCACGCCGAACACCCCTGTCACTATCCGAGCGAGCGGCCGTACCGGTGTCACAGCGGCCGATCAGAGCAGTCAGAAACCGCCCGGCGACGGCCGGGCAACCTCACCAGGGTACTGACCGAGCCCACCGAGTCCAAACCGGTGGTCCCGAACAGGTCCGGATGCGTCTTTCAGACGGCCGGCCCCGGACGTGCACCATAGGAAACATGACCGCCTTGGACGTCGACCTCGTCCGCCGCTGGTTCGACCGGCTGCGCCGGCAGGACCTGTCGGTGATTGCCTACTGGGGCGTCCGCCCGACCGCCGAGGAGTTCGCCGCCCTGGACGAGGGCGGCGCCGCCATCGACCTGGCGGTCCGCGACTTGCCGCCCTCCGCACCGTCCGTGGCGCTGACCGAATCATCCGCCCTGATGCTCCGGGCCTACCTGTCCGGATTCGCCGCCGGCATCTCCGAGACCCGTCGGCTGCTGGCCGTCGAACCGCGCGTCGACCCCTTGCTCGGTCTGATCGGCGGCGTCGACCCGGGGGCGGCGACGAGTGGGGCGCTGGCGCTGGCCGCGGGCCTGAACGCCGCGGCCGCCGCCCTGGACAACCCGGCTCGCGGTGACCTGGCGGGGTTCATCTCCGGCGGTCCGACGGCCGCCCAGTCGGCCCGTTCGGCCGGCGTCGCCGCCGCGGAACTCGTCGTGGACGGTGCCGACCTGCACCGCGTGGCCGCCCTGGCCGCCGGGGCGGCCGTCAACGGATGGCGCGTCGGGTGGCCGGACGATCCGGCCGAGCAGGCCGACTACCGGGCCAGGGCGCTGGTGGGAATGCTGCTGGTCGCGTTGGAGCTGGAAAGTCGCGAGCCGCTGCCACCGGCCGAACCGGCGGACTGCGGGGCCCTGCCCGGTGAGAACCGCGGCGTCGCGTTCCTGGCCGAGATCACCTGCAGCATGCACGTCGAGCGGGAGGCGATGGCGACGCTGACCGGTGAGCTCGGTCGGCTGTGCCGGGAGGTGGCGATCTGGCCGACCGACGGCTCACCGGCGTTCCACCTGCACACCGACCGTCCTGGGGAGGCGATCGAGCAGCTCTACGCCAGCGGAATGCCGTTCGACCTGCAGATCACCAGGCTCGACTGATCCCGGTTTTGGCGCCGGATAGGGTGTC